>JBAZCF010000011.1 GCA_041671045.1 Parachlamydiales bacterium | reverse complement strand
CTCTGCGATCTTTGCGCCTTTGCGTTCAAAAAAACGCCACTCAAACGTTCCTACAAACAACTTCTTGCCGGGCGAAGCTTCTCTGCGTTCTCTGCGTCTTTGCGTTCAAAAAAAAAATGCCACACAAACATCCCTAAAGACAACTTCTTGGTTGAGGCTTTGAGGCTTTGAGGCTTATGGGCACTCCTAGTACTTAACGCGGTTCTCCCAATAGTCATTACCATAATCCAGGGTGAGCTGTGCCCCTCGTGGAATATCGTCAGCTGCAAACAACAGCAAATGCATTAAACCCCTATCTAATGCCCATCGCCCTTCCAAATTGGGCAAGTCTTTGTGATTAATGTAGCGGGTTATATTGCCATAGACCTTCGCATCAATGACATATCTACCTGCTCCCCAACGCGTCGGGTATTGCAGGCAATAGCCGTTCACCCAGGGCATAATTCGGCTCACAGGACGCACCCAGCCCGTATATTCACCGATAAAATCGCCTTTCTTTAGATTCCTATTGGTTACAACCCCATAACCTAAAGCATTATTTACCCATACTACTGTGACGTTAGCAATCTCACAGGAAAAAATTTCCTTTTGCTTATCCTTACCTAGCGCATGCACAGAATCATCCAGAATGCGTGGAAATAGATGTAAAATACGCTCTAAATCTTCAAAACTTGAAAAATGCAGGGTAGGGGAGTAGGCAACTCCTGTCTTTTCCAGAAGTTCTCCTGCTGTTAGATGGGAGACAATCTTGTCTGTTTTTAATAGCATTTTGATCTGAGGCTTGAATTTCGGACACAAGAGTCGAATACATTCTCCTCTACCCAGAAGAAACGCTAAATCCAACGAAGTAAATCCCGCGTCATTTACGAAATCAATATCGCCCAAGCTTTCTTTCAGACGGCTTGCCTCAGCAAGATCATTATTTATCACTGCCCAATGCAAGGGCGTGTTATTCATAGAACACCAAAACTTTATTTAAACATATTGTGGAGAATAAAATTTAAAATTGCTAGCGTGTGAGAGTCGACATTTCTAACTATTCAAGGAGATAAGGAAATGAATTTACGCATTGGAGCCGCATTAGCCGGCAGGATAGTCTTTGACCAGGAAACAGAGAGAAGCCTCCCTAGTCTAGTCAAGGAAGAAGAGTCTAAAAGCAAAGGCAAAAAGAAAGAAAAGGAAATCAACCACTTATCAGGCTATTTTTTCCACACTCCACGCCCTAACGGTAAAGAATTTCCTGATGCCAGCTCATATGTCCGCATTTATGACGGCAACAAAGTTTTAGCTACCGTCCAGCCCGATAATGGCTATATTAATCTTGAAATAATTAGTAAGGTGAAGAGAGCCGGTCTTTTCTCATTAAGCAGCTCAAGTTCGACAGAAGCAAAACTTAGGTTTGATATTATCCATCACTATACTCCCTATGAAAAAGATGTCGAAAATCAAATACGTGAAGTTGTTGTTCAGACAATTGAAAAAACATACCAATTTAAGAAAGACTTAGATCTGAGCAAGGTATACGTGGATTATGCTTACCAGCCCGAAAACCCTGCACAAATGAATACTCCCCCGAAAGATCAGTTGTTTAACTTTTCCGAGTTCATGAGTTTTCTAACTAATAATCTTCCTAAGCTTGCCTCACTTTTCGCTGCAACAATAAGCTCTCGCATCATTACTACCGTCAACAGATGGACTATTAGCCCCTACATAAATACATTTCTTCAAATCGTCGGTCTTTCCAAGTCAGACGAGACCACTTCAATGCTAGTACAAAGAAAATTTGATAAATGGAGTACTATACCCTATCCAAAAATAGAAAAAACTCCTGAAAATTTAATTAAACTCTTGATGAACAGTATTGCAAGCGTACCACGCGAAATTATCGATGGAAAAGCGGTCTGGAATATTAGCTGGAAGGGCCTTGCGCGTGACATTCAAGGCTCCCTTGCAGATACTAAAATCGTGGCAACCCTCGATCCTGAGGGAGTAAATCCACCCCAGCTAGAAGAAATCATCTTCAACTTTGACGGGGAAGTGGGCGGTCCGGGAGAAGAAATATGGCGCAGAGACGGATCTTCAGATGTCATCGGAAAGTTCAACAGGGCTTTTTATGCGGCACTTTCACAATTTGCCTATTGGGGTGAAGCTTGTGAACATTTAGGTAAGGGACACCTAACTCTTGAAGTGTTTGTTGAAGGTATCTTTAGAAACTTGAGAGATGACAACCCTTTGAAAAAATACCTAAAGCAGCACCTACAAGGTACTGAACAAATCAATAAAGTAGGGGCCGGTTTCGGCGGACTGGTAAAACCGGGTGAAGAGCCCTCCGAAGAAGTGAAAAAGCGTGTAGGAGTTGTATTTGGCGATGATAGTGCTCTAGCCAAAGGTGGTTTAACTGCCAACAGTCTCAATGAGCTCATTCAAAGAGCCGTTGATAGGTATGTCAATTGGAAGAACTTTAAACCGGCAACTCCATTGGCAGGTGAGAAGGTCGATTATTTTGCACAGGAAGAGAATGCATATCATACCCAGATTACCCAAGATGTGACTACCTTTGTTAATGCAAGCTGGGATGACTTTAATCAATCCGATGTAAAACAACAATTCATTAATATGTCTGAAGACATGATCGAAAATAATCCTAACGTACCTCCTATTCTAACAGCTGCAATGACGGAGGAGGAATATAAGCAGAATATTATAGAGTTTACGGTATATGTGCATATGCTGATCAATCACCACTCCTTGCATCATGCGACTCAATATCCTCTAGCTAATATCACTAACTGCTCATTGGCAATTAGAGATAAAGCCCTGAAAAAAGTGGGGGACGAGTTGGTTTTTGCTGAAGATGGCAATACCGATCCGGAAACAACAGCAACAGTTTTATTCCTCGTCGGTTTTTTAATGGGCGCTAAGGTTCCCACCATGTTTGATAAGAATTACAATGTGGATGAAAACATTGTAAATAGTAATCTAGCCATGGTAGAGGGTCCGCTAAAACATATGAAGGATGAGGATTTAAATCATACCGATCCTAAAGAAACTCGCTTGAAATCAGTTCCTATCTAAAGTTAATGCTGCCGCACATTTAGTGCGGCAGCATTAAATCAGTGCTTAATAATCATTTTTTAAGGAAAATTTCAAAAAAAAGATCACTAATTTTTGCATTAAAATGCGAACTAAGGATCTAATTCTGCTCCCTTTTTGTCCGGAAAAGGGATTAATTTTCTAATAATTTTAGATTTTATCAATTGCCCTTTGACAAAATAAAACAAAAGAACCTATTTTTAATTTATAGCAAAATCAAGTGTCCTCTCAGTAAGGTGACGATAAGTTTTTTGAGGTAAATAAAAAACTTTATGCAACTGATGTTTAGTAAAATTAGAACTCTTCCTTCTCTAATTTCCATACCTAAGCAATGGACAAAAGAATATTGCTCAAATAATTTTATCTATTTTTTTTTGTTCAGTTTTCTATCTCTCAACAAATTCGTAAATTATCATGATTGAGACAGGCACTTTTACTAACCAAAGCGCTGCTGCCCCTGCTCAGCCGACAACTCCCAAAGATTTTGTCTGGGCAGTTGTGAAAAGACATTGGTTAGGCCTTGTCCTTATGCAAATTTTCTGGTTAGGCTGGGCCCTCGACACGACTCTCTGGCCCATCATCTTCGGAGAACTCACAGATCTCATCACCACACATAGCGAAGGACCGAGAGAGATCTGGCCACTCTTATCCCAACCCATCATCTGGGGCATCATCCTATGGATTGGTCTGGAAATAAGCTATAGGCTAGGCGGCATCATTATGGCCTATGCCTTGCCCCGTTTTGAAGCAGATATGCGGATGTCTATGTTCAATTATGTTCAAGGGCATTCACACCGCTTCTTTGCCAACCACCTTGCCGGAACCGTTGCTAATAAAATTGCTGACATGACTCAAAATGTACACGAAATTGTCCGTTTACTTGTCACTTTAATTATACCTTCGATTGTAGCTGTCTTAATAGCAACGGTTCTATTTTTCTTCGTTAACCCTTTCTTCGCTGCCATGCTGATATTCTGGATGGCTATTCATGTAGGCATATGCGTGTATTTTATGAAAGGATGCGGTAAACGCTCCCAAGTGCATGGGGAAGCGCGTAGTACCCTTTCAGGGATGCTAGTAGATAGCTTATCCAACCATCTCACAGTCAAGCTTTTCGGCCGTCAATTTTTTGAACGCAATTTCATCGGCGCCTACCAAAGGGAAGAACAGAATAAAAACAGACATGCTCTGTTCTACATCGAAAAAATGAAAATTGCCATTGCCATAGCCTGCTTTATATGTTCAGGATTAGGCATCAATGGTTATATGCTCTACTCCTGGCAGCAAGGGACCATCTCTACGGGAGAAGTTGTTTTTATCTTCAACACTGTATGGAATATTACCTCTATGGCCTGGATGGTTGGCCTTGAACTTCCGCGGTTATTCACTTCCTTGGGCCTTTGCAGGCAAGCTCTCACAGTCATTGATGTCCCTCATGATGTTGTAGATAGCACTGAGGCGGCAGAGCTAGAAGTCGAACACGGCGACATCCAATTTAACAATGTGACCTTCTCCTATGGCAAAGACCCTCTATTTGAAAACCTCTCTTTAAATATACGCCCGGGACAAAAAGTAGGCCTCGTCGGATTTTCCGGCGCAGGCAAAAGCACTTTTGCCCATCTCATCCTTCGTTATTACGACGTAGACTCCGGTAACATTACTATTGATGGACAAAACATTGCTGATGTTTCCCAAGCCTCCCTCCACCGTCAAATCGCGATGATCCCTCAAGACGCCACCCTCTTCCATCGTACCCTAATGGAAAATATCCGCTACGGAAGATCCGACGCTACAGACGAAGAAGTCTTCGCTGCCGCTAAACTCGCCCACTGCCACGAATTTATTAAAGAATTACCCGAGGGATATAACACTCTCGTCGGAGAAAGGGGAGTTAAACTCTCTGGAGGACAAAGACAACGCCTGGCCATCGCACGCGCTATGCTCGCCGATGCACCTATCCTTATCCTAGATGAAGCGACCTCTGCGTTGGATTCCGTCACTGAACGATATATACAACAAGGGTTGACCTATCTAATGCGCAACCGCACAACGATTGTCGTAGCTCACCGCCTCTCTACTTTGACCGATATGGACCGTATCCTGGTCTTCTCCCGTGGGAAAATTATCGAGGACGGAACACATGAAGGCTTGCTTGCCCGCAATGGACATTATGCAACTTTATGGAATATGCAAGTCGGCGGTTTCTTGCCTGACTACGAGAGCGGTAAAAGTTATGCCTAGGGAAACCCCCTATTTTTTTCTTCAAGATTGACACAAAACATTCTCATATATAGTTTGAAGAGTATGTCAACATCTCCTTTGCCTAAAACCCTACCCTCCTTTTTTTGGCATTTTATAAGACGAAGGGCAGGGACTTTTTTCTTTATGCAGCTGCTCTTCCTGGCATGGTCGCTAGACCTCGCCCTCTGGCCTGTTATTATAGGAAAACTGTTAGATGGATTAGAGGCGATAGCTTCCCACCGACAAGACTTATGGTCATCCCTGCATACTCTCATCTACTATGCTTTAGCTTTATGGATCGGTGTTCAAATAGCTCTTCGCATCGCCGGTTATATGTGGGCTTCGCTTGTTCCTAAGATGGAAGCGGAAGTCCGCATGGAAATGTTTGAATATGTTCACGGCCACTCACACCACTATTTTAGCGAAAACCTTTCCGGCAGTGTAGCCTACAATATCAATCTGATGGTGATGAGCTTTACCACCATGCTGGATATTGTAGTAACAGCATTCTTGCCTACTGCCGGGTTGATAGCTATTGCCGCAGTTCTCTTCTTCAATATCTCTTTTGCCTTCGCGGCCATATTCATTGGGTGGATAGTCATCCATATGTACACCAGCATACTCATGGCCCCTGCCTGCTGCATAGCCGCCCAAGAACACAGCCAAGTCAAGGCCAATTTGCAAGGCAGCATCGTTGATAGTTTGTCAAATTATATATCGGTCAAGCTTTTTGCCCATGAAGATGCTGAAAGAAGCTATATAGATAAAAAACAGCAAAAAGAGATCAAAGTCTATCAATATTCAGAAAAAGTCTCCCTTAATGTCATCACATGGCTTGGTATTATTACTTTTCTCGGTGCGGGCATCGGCTTGCACGGTTATATTTTGTATGCGTGGAAGCAAGGCTGGGCCACTTTGGGAGAAGTCATCTTCGCTATCAATACGACATGGAGCGCCGTGACAATGACGTGGTGGGTGGGAACTTCCATCCCGCAAGTGTTCAATCTATGGGGAGCCTGCCGCCAGGCCTTAACGACCATACAAGTAGCTCACGATATTGTGGACAGCCCCGAAGCAGTTGAACTTGAGGTATCGCATGGCGAGATTGCATTTGAGGGTGTTTCATTTGGGTATCCGGAAAAACAACTGTTTGATAATAAGACGCTTATAATTCATCATGGAGAAAAGATAGGACTTGTAGGCTATTCAGGGGCAGGGAAGACCACTTTTATTCAACTCATCCTCCGCTTCTTTAACGTAGAACATGGCCGCATCCTCATCGATGGCCATGATATCTCGAATGCTACTATCACTTCATTGCGCAAAAATATTGCAGTCATCCCGCAAGATCCCCAACTATTTCACCGCAGCCTAATGGACAACATCCGCTATGGCCGCCTGGAAGCTACCGATGAAGATGTCATCCACGCCTCCAAATTAGCTCACTGCCATGAATTTATCGAGAAACTTCCAGAACAATACCAGACTGTTATCGGAAAAAAAGGCATTAAACTTTCCGGCGGCCAAAAGCAGCGTGTCGCCATCGCTCGGGCCTTCCTCTCAAAAGCCCGGATCCTCATCTTGGATGAGGCAACCTCCGCCTTAGACTCAAAAACAGAAGCAGAAATCCAGGAATCGCTTAATAAACTCATGCAAGGAAGGACAACATTAGTCATCGCACACCGTTTATCCACCCTGCGTGGATTAGACCGCATTTTAGTTTTCCATGAAGGGAAAATCGTTGAACAAGGCTCTCACGCTGCACTCATAGCAACAGGCGGGGTATATTCTAATATGTGGAAACTGCAGTCCGGAGGCCTTATGCCTGATGCCTTTCCGCAAGATTTTGAAGAAAAAACTCCAGATATTATTTGAAATAACCCCCGTTCAACCTATATTGTATTCAAAAAACTCTTAACATGGAGAGAGTATGGGTAAAGATAACTATGATCCAGCCAACTTATTTGCGCGTCAGACAGCCTACCAACAAACTTATCAAAACCCTCTTCAAGATAGACCGGAGCAGTGCTCTATAGTTTCCACCTACGAAGGCAGAAATGTAAGAAATGGTTGTGGACTCGTCTCTACCATCAACTTAAAAAACCTCGCGGAAAAACAAGGTTTTGAACAAATTGCTCATGATTCGCTAAACTTCCGTCAGCATGGCTTAGATTTAGTTCATAAGCATCAATCTGTTGCAGTAGTTAAAGAAGCTGTAGGAGTGGATCCCTCCCGTGCGGTGTTAGCTTTCTTGAAGCAAGCTGTCGCTAAGCCTTTTGAAACAATCATGGGTTCATTGCCGGATGTAAGTAAAATCGACCTTAAAACATACAATGCCGCCGGCGTCGAAAGAGAGCCACGACTTCAAACCCTAAATTCTCTTTTAGATACAGAAGAAAAATCTAAGCATTTGGAAGAAAACCATGCAGCACTAAATATACGGTCTATTCTCACTGTATTTGCATCTTACAGCTGGTTTTCTCACGACAACAGGGGCAGCCCGGTAAAAATTGTATTCAACTACGGAACCGACCTTCTAAACGCGATGTTCACAGGAACTGCTCTAGTTTTTGGAAGATTCAAAAATAGCCCTTATTTTGGAAGCTCTCTAGACGATAATAACGTTGCAGGGCACGAGTTTACGCACCAAGTCATTGATAACATTGCACAACTTGTCTATTCGAGACAGCCCGGAGCATTAAACGAACACTTTGCTGACGTTTTTGGATTAATATCTGATTTTCTAAGAAATAAACTTAGTATCGAACAAGCTGAAGCAGAAGATAAACTCCGCATGGGCGACTTATTCATTAAGGATCTTAACAACATAAAGTACTCATTAAGATCATTTTCCAATCCTGGTGAGGCATTAGGTAATGGCAAAAATGCTCATCCGCTCTTAGGGGAAGATATCCAACCGGACAATTTGACCTATATGAAAGATACAGATGAGGATGAAGGCGGTGTACATATCTATTCAGGGGCTTTAAATAGAGCATTCTACCTTGCAGCAAAACAGCTGGGCGACTACAACTGGTGGGGCCTAGGTGCAGTTTGGTTCCTTACTCTATTCCGGTTAGACCCCAATGCAAGCTTTGACCAATTCAAAGAAGAAATTGTAAAATCCGCCGAACAACTTTTTGGGGAAGGAAGAGTGAAAAGTGCTATCGTAAATGCCTTTATTGTTGTGGGCTTATATGATAATAATTTCAGTGATCCGTCACAGTTTATGCAAGTACCTAACCCTCGTTAATACCCAATTAGCACGCCCCCAGCGCGCTGAATAGGCCTGCACTTAACAATAGCGATACTTTAGGCATCACTATTGTTAAGTGCGTAAGAAAGAAGTCTATTGTAGAATGTGATTTTCTATTACATCCCAGTTTGCGTCAAATACTACGCTCGAGTATTCTTATCGCAATAGATATCATGAGAATTCGATGAAGAAAGTATACTTGCTGCCTAACATTATTACTGCATTCGCCCTTTCCTGCGGTCTTTTCGCTATTTTTAAAATGAGCATGATCGAAGCAGGAAATGTCTCTTACGCTGATTTGACGTTTGTGGTGGGAATCCTATTGATCGCCGCTTTTGCAGATGTCATTGACGGAGCCATAGCGCGTATCCTTAAAGCACAAAGTGAATTCGGAGAGATCTTCGATTCTCTTTCGGATGCGATTACCTTCGGTGTAGCTCCTTCAGTAGTCATCCTAAAGACGCTTTCGGTTCCGCCTGGAACTGATATGTCCTATTTCATCACCGCGGCTGCAATGATATTTTCTATTTGCGGGGTCCTCAGGCTTGCCCGTTTTAATTCTTCTTTACATGCTGCCCCTGCCAATCAGGAACAAGATAAGAGTAAAAATTTTACCGGGCTCCCTATCCCTGCCGGCGCAGCAGCAGCACTTTCGGGTAATCTTTTTCTGATTTCTCCCGAATTTAGCAATCTGGTCACTATCTCACCTGAGACACGTACGTGGATACTCTTCGGGATGTTTATCGTTCTTGGCTATTTCATGATCAGCCGTTGGAAATTCCCTAGCGTAAAGAGCCTGCATATCAGGGTCGCTTCGTTTCAGCTTGTTTTCCTCACTGTTCTTTCTGCCGTATTTGTGTTCTATGGAATTCTCCACCACTTTGCCGTCGTCTTCTTTGTCATCTCATGGACGTATGTAGTAACAGCATGGGTGCTTTCGATGATAAGGGTGATCAGTGGGAAACGTTCTCAGATGCTGATCGATTATGAGCCAGATCCGGATGATTTAGAAGGCTAGATGTACCTAGGTATACAGTCGCAGCAAACCAGTGACAATGCCTAAAACACGTATATCGGATTGCTTTACCAGAATGGGGTAATGCCGTGCACTAGTCCCTTCAAGCCGGATATAGGCATTTTCCTCAAAATAACGTTTGATCATCGTGTCTGTGCTGTTGACCACGCAAATGATGGTTTCGCCATCGCAGCAAGGCTCTCGGGCTTCTACTAAAATAAGATCTCCGTCAGCAATCAACTCTTCGTGCAGGCTTTCTCCCTTTGCTCTTAAAAGATATGTTGTTTGATTGGTGTTGATCATAGAGGAAGGCACAGTGATATGCTGGGGAACAGGCAGCATCTCTATGGGATGGCATGCTCTGACATAACCCATTAAGGGCAAGGTCATCGCTCCGCTAGAATTTGTTTTTATCGGAGGAATAGCTTCAATCAGGGTTAAACTTCTACCTTGGCGAGGCAGGGTTTTGATGACACCCTTTTTAGTCAGTGTCTGAATATGTTTGTGGATTGTTCCTAGAGAACTAAGCTTAAGATGGCTGCCAATTTCACGGTAGCTGGGAGCATGCCCATAGTGCGTGACAAAAGACTCTATAAAGGTGACTATATCCCTTTGACGAGCACTTAATCCGTGCATAATTCCTCCTTCTGACGGAATACCAACCAACAGATGATGAGAGATGTGAACCACATGATCAAAGCTGATACTACCACATCGCTAAAAAAATGTCCCCCTTGGGCGATACGTATATAAGAAAGTACTCCTCCGGCAGCCAAGGCGGCAACATAACCGAATATTTCTAATTTCCTTCTTCTCATTCTCTCACCAATCAACGCTACGGCAAAGAAAAAGAAGCCTATTGAGCAATGACCGCAGGCAAAAGATTTGGAAATCTGAGGGTTATTGAAATAGGGTTTATAGTAGGGCCGGAATTCTTGATTTCCCCCGAATTCAATAACTTGTTTAGGCCGGGGACGTCCCCAATTGTCTTTAAGTACTGCATGTACTATAAGTCCGCTCCCGATGGCAAGCACAAGGATAGGCACCCACGCAGCTTTTCTCCACTCGAGACACTTTTTTGTGATATAACTGTAAAGTAAAAAAATGAAACAGAATGCGATGACAAGCCATCCCGACATCACTCCCCAGTTAAATACAAATAAAATCCAGGGGCTTTGCATAAAACGGTTGTCGCCAACTCCATCATGATTGTAGAATTGCTTCGTCAAAGCTAGATCAATTTCTCCTGACCAAGGAGTGTATGCTATAAACAGCAGCAAAGGGATCAGCCAACGCCCATGCTTCCTTATTGCCAACAACATATGTTAATACCTCGCTTTGTAGCATACATAATAAAGGATCAAAGTACAAGATGCCTATAGACTTAAACTACCTCCAGTCCTTGTTTCTTACACCGGTACCTTTCTGGATTGTATCCCTCCTTCTCCTATTCCTGGGTTATTTCATGTGGCGCACCGCAGTCGCTATAAAACAAGCGGAAATGACCGAAGCTGCTATGAAGCACGAGAAAGCCCTAGCCCATGAAAAACTGGAAGCACTGCATCTAGCCCAGTCTCATATGATGGACTCTTTTAAAGCCCTTTCCGGGGATGCACTAAGAAAGAATAATGAATCGTTCCTCCATCTAGCCCAAACGAAATTTTCCGCCTGGCAGGCAGATGCCCGCGGCGATTTCCACCGCCGTCAAGAACAAATGGATGGTGTCATTAAACCGATCAAAGAAACTCTTCTCAAAATGGACGAAAAGCTCCATACGCTGGAAAAATCCCGCTGCACTTCAGAATCAAAACTTAGCGACCAACTCATCCGCCTGCAGCAAGAGACTTCACTCCTAGTCCGCGCTCTGAGACAACCGCATGTGAGGGGTAAATGGGGAGAAGTCCAGCTCCGACGCGTCGTGGAAATGGCAGGTATGTTGGAATATTGCGACTTTAACCTCCAGGAAACAACCTCGCTCAATGAAACACGCCGCCGCCCGGATATGATTGTCCGCCTGCCCGGCGGAAAGAATGTCATTGTCGATGCTAAAACACCCCTGCATGCTTATCTCGAAGCCTACGAAATCCAAGATGAAGGCGAGCGCATCCTGAAACTGAAAGAACATGCTAAACAAGTTCGACACCATATCGATGAACTTTCCAAGAAAAGCTACTGGGATCAGTTCGAACATGTTCCCGAGTTCGTTGTCCTCTTCCTTCCTGGCGAGACATTCTTCAGCGCTGCACTAGAACAAGATCCTTCCCTCATCGAAAGAGGGGTAGAACAAAAGGTTATTCTGGCCACTCCCACAACTCTAATTGCCCTTCTCCGCGCTGTGTCCTACGGTTGGCGCCAAGAGAGGCTGGCAGAGAACGCCCAACAAATTTTCACAGCGGGCAAACAACTCTATGAAAGACTTTGCACCTTCACAGATCACCTAGCAGGAATTAAGAAAGGGATCGATCAATCCGTCAAGTCCTACAACCTCGCCATCGGTTCCTACGAAAGCCGCGTTATGGTCTCAGCACGTAAACTCAATGATCTCGGTGCTTCCAACGGCCAAGAACTTCCCGCTATGGAAGCTCTTGATGTAGCCCTCCGTTAGGAGCTGTTTTAAACCTTGTCCTAGTATGGAAGCAATTGTTTTTAACCGTTGTGCTTGACAATGATGCAGCTGACGGTTTTGTCGTTGCCGCCCATGCTGATAAGCATTCCGTAAGGAGATTTGGGCTTTACTTGATTGGGTGAACGTACTGTGAATTGATGGAGGAGATCGACGAGTTGCCGCACACCTGTTGCGCCGGTGGGATGACCGAAGCCTATGAGGCCGCCGGATAGGTTAGTCGGGATAATACCTTGAGCTGAAGTCGCATTGGATAGTATCAGGTCGGGGGCTTCGCCGGGTTTAGCCAATCCAATCGCTTCGAGAGCAAGAAGTGCAGTGATGGAGAAGCAGTCATGGAGTTCAAGCAGGCTGATATCTGAAATGCTGAGGTTAGCTTGTTTGAGAGCGGCTTTACATGCTGCTGCAGTGGTGGCTAGGGTGGTAAGGTCTTCGGGGTCTTGCGTGATGTCGCCTTCCGCTTCACCAAAGCCTATGATTTCGACAGCGTCCTTAATAGACAGCCCTGCTTTTGTAAGGCCTTCTTCAGAGGAAATAATAAGGGAGGCCGCACCGTCCGATACTTTGGAACAGTCATAAAAGTTTAGATGCGGTACAAAACGTGAGGGGTCCGGAGGAGTCATTCCTAAGGAAAAGAGATCTTGGGAAGCATTGTGGTATTCTTGAGCTTTAGGACTGCGACGGGCATTAAGGATACTGAGTTCGTACCATTTGGCCATCGCATTGCGCGCTTTTTCAGCGTCATATTTTTCTAGATAAGCACCTGCACGGTCGGAGAATAGTCCAGGAAAAAAATAGGCGTGGCCGTTTTTCCGCTGGCGGCTGTAATGTCCTGCTCCCGCAAGAACATCCGCTCCATAGAGGGCTTTCATCGTATTTTGAATTTCGAATGCAGTGACAAACGTCAGGTCGGATGTTTCGGCCAGGATAGTTTTAACTCCGGTCAGAATAGCTTTTCCTCCTGTTCCGCATGCGCCTTCTACACCGACGCAAGGTTTATTGAGCAGGGATGGAACAACGAAGGGTAAAAAACCCGGCAAGTTAGCTTGGTTGAGAAAGCGGCCCGACATGAAGCTGCCTATGACGCCTTCATCGATTTCAGTGCCGGATTGAAGTTGTGATAAGCTTCCCTGGGCAGCTTCAAGTAGATAGACTTCCATTGGAACTGTTGTACCGGGTTTGAATTCCGGCCTGCCGGAACCCATAAAAATGGTCGTATAACCGGCAGCGGCAAAGACACGTTTGCGTAGAGGTCTCATGTTTCCACCTTAGTGACCAGTAAAGAATCTAAAAAGCTCTCCATCGGTCCGTAGACTTGATGAAAGCCTAGTTTGACGACTGTGTTGATATCTTCAGGAGAGCTTGCTATTTCACTATTCACAAGTAGTTCAGCGTTAAGCCTGCAGGCTTTTAGATATTCTAAAGCAAGCTTACTGCCTACGGCTTCGCTGGCAACTATTTTCTCGAAATATGATCTTAAGAATTCTTGAGGACTATTCTTTTTGATGAGTACTTTCCAGGGCTGATGCCCCTCTGGTAGACTGCCAAGAAGTTGCACTGCCCGCAGGATCATAGGATCTTGGATATTGATATAAGAAGAAGTGGTTGTATCGTAAACTGCGCTGATTAAACCCTTATTGTTATATTTGAAGATACCATCTTTTTGGTAGCCTTCGGGAGTGACGCCGCCAAGGATGTTCTTTTCAAAGAGGGTACTGATGAGAGGGGATATGACGTCTGTTGTTCCCACCAAACTGGATATGGTTTGTGCAATATGATAACAAATGCCGATACCCACATAGTCTGCGAGCTGGAATATCCCCATCGGGTGGAGAAGGTAATCTTTGGAGATCATATCCACTGCAAAGATGGCGGCAGGGGCGGGGAGTAGACCGGCTAGTTTCTCCGTAATGGAGTTAGCAAAGGCAAGCTCGCGCATGAAATAGTTATTGCCGATGAAACCGGGAAAGTCTTTCGTGATGACAATCGTCTTGTTAAATCTTTTGGCAATCTCTAGGGCAAATTGTTTTGTATCTTCAGTGACTTTATCTGGAAAACTTATCTCCATAAGTTTTTGCACTGGGGGAGGATTGTAGAAATGCAGCCCTACAATACGATTTTGGAGGTTTGCCTGCTGTTCTAAGATGTTGATCGGGATAGAGGAGGTATTGGAGAAATAATATTGAAGTTCAGGAGCGAGCTGGGCAAGCTTTTGCAGCGTTTGCACTTTAAGGACAATTTCTTCAGGAAGGGCCTCAAAGACTAATTTGGCATGTATCGCCTCTTCTAAACGCGTTCCGGTACTTACATTGTCCAGAGCGCCGTTAACAAATTCGTTGACCATGTCGGCATTGCTGACTAAAGCTGCATTTTGATTGAAAGCTGTACGTAGAGGAATAATGAGCTTTTCGGCATATTTGCTGAGCTGCTCCCGCAGATATTCTATCAAGGAAGGAAAAGCGCTGCTATCCTGATCCACAAGTACAAGTCTAAATAGGCCGGAACGCATTTTTCCTTGGCTTAACGCCTCAAGACGGGCCATCTCCTGTAAAACAAGAAGAGTTATCCCCCTTCCCATCTTTCCTGCTGCTCCTAGTACTGCGCAATCTCTAAAGTTTTGGTCAAGGGACATGCATATTTCCTAAGTTTTAAATTAATTTATGTATATATCATAAAGGAAATAAAAAGTGTGGCCCAGTCATTATGTTAGATCGCCCGGGTATACGTTTGCGTAAAGCAATTACAGTCCATAAGCCCTTAATCCTTGCAGGGGTGGTTAATGCCTATTGTGCACTATTGGCCGATAAAGCAGGGATACCTGCTTTATATCTTTCAGGTGCCGGGGTAGCTAACGCCTGTTTCGGCCTTCCGGATCTGGGATTAACATCGCTGGATGATGTAGCCGAAGAAGTGCGGCGGATAACTTATGTTACCTCTACACCCCTTATTGTCGATGCCGATACGGGATGGGGGAGTCCTTTGAATGCTGCCCGTACAGTGAAAATTCTTTCCAAAGCTGGGGCAGCAGGGATTCACATTGAAGACCAACCCTTCGAAAAAAGATGCGGCCATCGTCAAGGTAAAGTAGTCATTCCACCCAAGGAGATGATTGAACGTATAAGTGCCGCCGCCAATGCGAAAGAGGATGATTCTTTTTTATTGATTGCACGCACTGATGCTCTTGCTGTTGAAGGACTTAATGATGTTATTTCTCGAGTCAAACAATATATTGAAGCTGGAGCGGATGCTATTTTCCTCGAGGCAGTGACAGAAATAGGACAATATCGCCAAGTGAAAGACCATTGCCCCGTGCCCCTCATTGCTAACTTGACCGAATTTGGGAAGACTCCCTCCTGGACAGCTCAAGAAGTTTCAGCGCATGGAGCAGATATCGCGTTATTTCCTCTTTCCATATTCCGTGCTATGAGCTTCGCAGCGCAAAATGCTTACGAATTGTTGAAAAATCAAGGTTCAACAAAGGAACTTTTACCCCAAATGCAAAATCGCGCAGAACTTTATTCTGTACTAAATTACGAAAAATATGAAAAACAGATGGATGCGTGGTTAGAAAAATACAGGAGTTCTCCATGAGTTTATTTAAAACTGCCGAAAACCCTCAAGGTCTTGCAGGTGTTATTGCCGGTGATTCTTCCATTTGTTTATGCGGGGCAGAAGATGAATCCCTGCTCTATCGAGGATATTCGATAGAGGACCTGGCGGCAAACAGTACTTTTGAAGAAGTCTCTTGGCTGCTTCTGCACGGAGAACTACCACAAAAGGCTGAACTTCAGAACTATCGCAAGCGTTTGGCTACCCTAAAAGATATTAACGGGCCGGAAAAGCACCTTTTAGAAATGGTTTCCAAATATGCCCACCCCATGGATATGCTGCGTACCGCTGTTTCTTTTTTAGGGAATGAAGAGCAAGACACAATATTAACAGATCCGGTAGCTTCCTCTGAAAGACTGCTTTCCGCCCTGCCTACCTTACTGACCTATTGGTGGAACTTTCACAAAAATAAAAGAAAATTACAAACAAACATACCTTCTAATTCGATTGCTGAACAGTTTCTTAGCCTCCTGCACGGTACCCCTCCCAATGAACAAATGCGACGCGCTTTAGATGTTGCCCTTATCCTTTACGCAGAACACGAATTCAATGCCTCTACTTTCACCGTCAGAACAATAGCCAGTACGTTATCGGATTATTTTTCCGCAATCGTTGGCGGTATCGGCGCCTTAAGAGGTCCTTTGCATGGGGGAGCTAACGAATGGGCGATGGAACTTATCCAAAGCAGCGGCACACCTGATAAGGCGGAGAAGAAAATCCTTGAGATGCTTGCAGAGAAAAAGCTGATCATGGGCTTCGGCCATCGTGTGTATAAAAAAGGGGATCCACGATCCGCCATTATCAAAAAATGGGCAAAGAAACTTGCGGAAACTACCAATAAAATGAATCTCTTTGAAGCTGCCGAAAGGATTGAAACCGTCATGCTGCGCGAAAAGAAACTTTTTCCTAACTTAGATTTCTATAGCGCTGTAGTTTTCCACTGCTTAAATATCCCGACAGTTCTTTTTACTCCACTTTTTGTGATGTCGCGCACTGCCGGGTGGTCTGCACACTTCTTAGAGCAGCATAACCATAACAAATTGATACGTCCGCTAAGCAACTACATAGGGCCTAAACATCGCTTTTATATACCCATGGAGAGCCGCTCTTGAAGCATCCTTATGATACAGTCCTAAGCGAAATGGCTGCCTATGTCGCCAAAGAGCAAACGTTTAGCTCCGATGCTTATTCTACGGCAAAACTTTGCCTTCAAGATACCTTAGCTTGCGGCTTTCTAGCCCTGCAAGACCCTCATTGCCGAAAGCACTTAGGGCCTATCGTTCCAGAGGTAATACTCACTAATGGCATCCATGTGCCGGGAACAAAATTCATCCTCGATCCTATTCAAGCTGCATACAATATGGGCGTGATGAATCGTTGGCTGGACTACAACGACACCTGGCTGGCAGCGGAATGGGGACATCCATCTGACAATATCGCTGCTATCCTTGCTGTAGGGCAATACGTTGCCAACCACAGACATGTCACAATCAAGGATGTCCTCAATGCTATGATCAAAGCCTATGAAATCCAGGGCGTCCTAGCATTGAAAAATAGCCTAAATGCCCGCGGCTTCGATCACGTCCTTTTTGTTAAAGTAGCTTCAGCCGCAATTTCTGCCTATCTATTAGGGCAGGATGAAGCTGGTATCGCTGCGACACTTTCCCATGCTTTCATCGATACCGGTCCTCTTCGTGCATATCGTCATGCTCCCAATACAGGGCCCCGTAAGTCATGGGCTGCAGGAGATGCCTCAAGCAGAGGAGCCTTCCTTGCCTTTGTCACATCCAAAGGGGAGCCGGGATATCCCTCAGCTTTGACTACTCCGCGGTGGGGATTCAATGATGTCATTCTAGGAGGCCACCCCCTTGTGCTGGATAGGCCGTTAGATAGCTATGTGATGGAGAATATTCTCTTTAAAGTTAGATTTCCGGCTGAATTCCATGCCCAAACAGCAGTGGAGGCAGCATTACATCTGCACCCTTTAGTCAAAGATAATATAGAGGCTATTAGCAGGATTTCTATCCAGACACATCAATCTGCCCTGCGGATCATCTCAAAAACGGGTCCGCTCCACAATTTCGCAGACCGTGACCACTGCCTGCAGTATATGACCGCCGTCCCATTGCTTTTTGGCGAATTAAAAGCGGAACATTATTCTGATGCCTTCGCCGCTGCACATCCAGAAATCGACCGGTTACGTGAAAAGTTTGTCGTAGAAGAGAATGCACAATACACCCAAGATTACTACGATCCGGACAAGCGTTCGATTGCAAATGCCGTTACAATCCACTTGGATAATGGCGAAGTTCTAGGACCGATTGCAGTAGAATACCCATTAGGGCATAGGCGCCGCAGATCTGAAGCAGCACCTTTTCTCCGACAAAAACTGGCAGAAGGGTTAAAAGCCATTAACGCCCAAGACCTGCTGACCCAATTTCCATTAAAGGATGATATGCTCTTGAAAGATTTTATCAAGCTGCTGATTAGATAGAAAACGCCCACATCGTTCTAGCTAATGCGGGCTTAAAACGGGTGCTAAACTATTGCCCTATAGCATCCAAGAGGTCATGTTTGATCGTATCTACCAAACGATCCCATTTTTTTATACCCTCTGTCTTTATATCCTGTCTTAGCTGGTCATCTTTGAGCTGATCTTTTTTAAAGGCTTCCTCTTTTCTTTGTTGTTCAACCTTAGCATCTTCTGAAAATTTATTCAGAATTTTTGATGCAGTTTCATCAAATTTTCGTTCTGCTTTGCGCACAAAATTATCTTTTGTATCTTCACTCGACTTAGGCGAACCTTTCCTATCAGCTTGAGTACTATCAGTCTCTGTTTTCTTAGCTTTTTTCATTTCTACTGCTGTGGCGACCATGGATGAAACAAGCGTTTCAAACTGCTTATATTCCGCATCGTTCATCGCCTTAAACTCCTCTTCATCTTCTACTGACACATCGTCTTTCTCATTATTCGCTGTGGAGCTTTCTGATCGTGTTAGGTGCTCAACTTTTTGATCTTTTAATAATTTATTGACTTCGGTGAGAATTTTATTATTAATAAGCCTCTTCCCATCAGCATTGATATAACCGATACGGCATTCCTGAAAATATTGTTCTATTTTCTCGGCTCCCTTATTTTTTTGTAGTAAGTCTTTAAAATTCACTTGCTTAAATACAAGTCGTTTCTCGCTTATCCCATCTTTAGATCGCAGATTCATAAGGCCTTTGTTTGAAATAATAAAAATTTTACTCTCGTAGATCTCAGGGTTGGTTTTCAAAGATTCAAATACATTAGTTTCCATAGAAACCTCGCCATAAAATAGTTAATTACTACATCTATCCGATGAAATAATTATAATAGATTGTTAATTTTTAAGTGAAATCGTAAATTTAATTTGACTTTAGTTAATTTGTTTATTATAATAGTAAAGATTTAATTAATAAACTTAATCCTAAGGAGATAATAATGACCGCTTATACAGAATTTTTTAAGGATGCTTCTTTCCCTAACATGTTACTATATACTGCTGCAGGTGCAGGGGTTGCATTCGTCACAGGTCATGCAGTGGTAGCAGGTGCAGCTTTCGGTATGATTTCTGAAATTTTTTCGCAATGTACTAAAGCTCTTGCAGAACAAAAGATAAAAAATCCGGCTGCGCGCCAGTGTATCCGTTTCGTTGGAACTTGTGCCGTATCTACTTTAAGTATTTCAGGTTTGGCTACTGCCGGTCTGCTGCGCAATCCTATCACTCTTGCCACAGGCTTCACTTTTGCCTGCGGCATCGCGTTGGCTGACTTTGCTTGGCAATGGATAAATAAAAAGTAATTAAAGTAATGAACCGGGATTGTTGATCAATTGCGCATAATGGTGCGAGACTAAAGCGGCTAAATGACCATCGATAATGCGATGGTCAAAACTCCACGATAGATTGACCATGTTTTTGATGACAATCTGGCCATTGACTGCTACCGGCATCGGGGCGATCTTTGCAAGGGCAAGGATCGCTACCTCCGGTGGATTAATAATCGGCGTAGCCCATACACCATCACCACCTAGAACACCAAAATTTGAAACAGTGATTGTTCCGCCCCGCATTTCTTGCGGAGATAAGGCATTCGCTAAGGCATTCTGTTTAAGTTTCTCATACTCATGAATCAATGTCGTAAGGTCCATTGCCTCGACATGTTTTAATACAGGCACAATAAGGCCCTGTTCCGATGAAACAGCAATCCCCACATTATGGTGGTTATGCAGGATAAGCTCTGTTTTTTCGGCGTCAACCGAAGCATTGATTTTGGGGTAATTCTTAATAGTCAACGAAAGCGCTCTGATAAAGAAAGGCATAAAACTAAGCTGGATCCCTTCTTCTAAAGCTTTTTCACCCACCTTCAAACGCAACTGGATAAGTCTGCTGGCGTCCACCCTTTCAAAATAAGAAAAGTGGGGAATCGTCCGTTTTGATTCTGCCATTTTTTTTAACATCAAGCGGCGAATCCCTACGATAGGCTCAAGCCGATCCGTCTCTTCTTCACCATCAAGGATAATAGCAGCATGTAAGTCCTGCGGTTCAATACGCCCCTCTTTTCCGGATCCCTGAAGGGTATTGATATCCACCCCTAGCTCTCGGGCTAAACGACGGGTGCTGGGCAGTGCCAGCTTCTCTCCGGCTGCCGTATGTACGTGTTCTCGGACAGCATCCGCTTGCGAAACAACAGGCTTCTGAGGTTGCGGCGCCCTTTTTTCAGGAGCAGGGGCAGGAGCAACAATGGCTTCTTCTCCGCTTCCATGTTCAATAGAATACAACGGCTTGCCTACAAGGGCGATCTGGCCAGCCTTGTAATAATGCTGCTTTATTTTTCCCGCTACAGGCGCAGGAAGTTCAACCGTGGCTTTATCTGTCATCACGACAACCACAGGCTCATCTTTAGCTACTTCTGCACCTTCTTTTTTTAACCACTCGATAACCTCACCCTCAACCACGCCTTCCCCAATGTCGGGCAACTGTACGGTATGGATTTGTGACATATCAATACGCCATTGTTTCTAAAAGGGTTTCTTTAACACGGGGTGCATCAGGCAGATAAAGGGACTCTAATGTGTTGGGAAAGGGTGTATCATAACCGCAGCAGCGTGCCACAGGGGCATGTAAACGCAGGAAACATTCTTGCTGTATCAATGCGATAAGCTCAGCGCCAAATCCCATAGTAAATGGCGCCTCATGCGCTATGACGCAACGTCCTGTCTTATAGACGGAACGTACAATGGCATCGAGATCCAAGGGATTCAGGGTACGCAAGTTCAAAACCTCTACATGAATATTATTTTCTGCTTCGAGCTGGTTGGCAGCTAACATATTTTGGTGATGCTGTGCACCCCACCCTAATAAGGTAATGTCGTTGCCTGTACGTGCAACATGTGCCTGTCCGAAAGGTATGCTGTAAGACTCTTCCGGTACTTCTTCTTTTATGGCCCGGTAAATACGCTTAGGCTCGAAAAATAAAACAGGATCGTTAGAGGCTATAGCGGTTTTTAATAATCCTTTTGCGTCGTAGGGGGAAGAAACAAATACAACCAATAATCCCGGTGTATGCAGAAACTGTGCTTCAGGCGATTGCGAATGGTAATGGCCGCCATGAATGCCCCCGCCATAAGGAGTGCGGATAACTAACGGAGCAGTATATTGGTTGCCGGTTCTATAGCGCATCTTGGCCAATTCGTTCACTATCTGGTCATATGCGGGGAAGATATAATCAGCAAATTGGATCTCGCAAATGGGCTTCAGACCCTTCTGCGCCATGCCGATGCCAAAACCAATAATCCCTTGTTCGCAGAGGGGTGTATCAAAAACACGTTCCGGTCCGAAACGTTTTTGCAGATCTGTTGTAACACGGAAAACACCTCCAAAAGCCCCGGCGTCCTCACCAAAAGTAACTAAACGGCTGTCCTTTTCAAATTCCTGCATCAACGTATGGTTCAGCGCTTGGATGATGTTCATTTCTGGCATGATTCGCTCCTATGAACGACGCTGTCTTGTTCACGTTCCAATGTCGGGGTCAGCTCAAAATAAACATGCTCAAATAAACTATGGATAGGCGGGCTGCAGGCTCCTTTGGAATTTTCGATAGCTTGGTCTATTTCGTGGGCGATTTTCTTCTTTAGCTCTTCATCCTTAGCTTTTGACCATAACTTCTTTTTCTCCAAATATTTCCCTAGCCGTGCAATAGGGTCTTTGATGCGCCATTTTTCCACTTCCTCCTCAGTACGATACTTTGAGGGGTCGTCCGACGTAGAATGCGCGCCCATACGGTAAGTCATAGCTTCGATGAGCACGGGCCCTACATCCAGGCAGTGCTGACGTGCTTTTTGTACTACATCGTAAACGGCAAAAAAATCGTTTCCATCCACTCTAACTCCTTCAATGCCATAGCCGATGGCTTTTGGGACGATGCCGTCGCTGGCAAATTGTGCCGAAGCCGGCGTGGAGATAGCATAGCCATTGTTGCGGCAAAAGAAGATTGCAGGAGCTTTGCGCACGGCAGCGAAATTGATCCCGGCATGGAAATCTCCTTCAGAGGAAGCTCCCTCGCCAAAATAACATACTGCTACGGATTTTTCTTTCTGCACTTTCATGGCGTAAGCGCAGCCCGCAGCATGCGGGATCTTTGTGCCGATAGGGGAGGAGACTGTCACCACATTGAGTTTGCGTGAACCGAAGTGGTTTGGCATTTGGCGCCCTAGGATAATATCATTGCAATTGCAGAACATGTGGTCCACATATTCCCTAATGGTGAATCCTCGCCAGAAAATAATGCCGGCTTCTCTATATTGGGGATAGAGCCAATCCGCAAGTTCCAATGCAGCGGCGCTGCCTACGGCGCATGCCTCTTCCCCAAGGGAAAGCATAGCAAAAGAGATCGTTCCCTGGCGCTGTAAAGTCACCATACGGTCGTCGACCATCCGCGTTTGCAGCATGATCTCATAGGCTTTCAATAGAACATCCTTCGGAATCGAAGGCGCCCCTTTCTTTAAAGTCCCACTGTCGTCGAGATAACTAATAATTTCCATTTGAAATAACGTAAAATATTTTCTATAGAGATAGAACATTCTAGGGTTTTAGAGAAGAGGGAATGATCTACCCCCCGAATTTTAAAAGTGGTATTGTGAGCTAAAACATATAAAAAAAATTGGAACAAATTTCATGTATATCGCTAAAAATCAAGTGCGCATGCACGATACAGATATGGCCGGCATCCTTTACTTTGCACGTCTTTTCCGCTTTGCCCACGATGCATTGGAAGATTTTTTTGAAAGCGAGAAATTGGATCTGCGGCATATGTTCGACCACGAGCCTTTTGTCTTTGTCATCCGCCACGTCGAAGGCGACTACCTCGCGCAGTTACATGTTGGAGATGTGCTTGAAATCCATGTCGTCGTCGGAGAATTAGGTAATAGCTCCTTCAGTTTGCATTACAATATTTACCGCAAAAAAAATGAATTAGTGGGGACAGTAAAAACCGTGCACGTATGCATCGATAGGAATACACGCCAAAAAATGGCCCTGACCGAAAAATTGAAGGGAATACTCATCAAACACCAACGGAATACCCATGTTTAGCAGCGCCACATATGAAAAGCTAGGTGTCTTCTACATTGGAAAAAAGGTGGAAGAATCTAAAGATGCGCCTCTATTATTGAATTCAAGCCAATTGACCACGCATGCGGTCATATTAGGCATGACAGGAAGCGGTAAAACAGGCCTAGGCATTGACATATTAGAAGACGCTGCAATAGATAAGATTCCTGCGCTTATTATTGATCCAAAAGGCGATATGGGCAACTTATTGCTCACATTTCCCCATCTTTCAAAAGAAGAATTCCTGCCCTGGATTGATCCTCAAGAGGCTGAGAGGGCTAATCTCACGCCGGAACAATTTGCCGAAAAAACCGCAAAGAAATGGAAAGACGGCTTAGCTTCCTGGGGTGAAGACAGCTCCCGCATAGCAAACCTTAAATCTTCCGTCGAATATGCCATTTATACTCCTGCGAATTCTTCAGGACGCCCCATTTCCATCCTATCATCTTTCTCGGCGCCTTCTCCGGATTTAATTAAAGATGAAGCCGCCCTCCGTGATAGGGTAATGACTGCTTCCTCAGGGCTACTGACTCTTGTCGGCATTAATGCCGATCCTTTAAAAAGCCGCGAGCATATCCTCCTTTCACGCATCTTAGAAGATGCTTGGAAATCAGGAAAAAACCTCTCCCTTCCCGATATCATCAATGCTATCCAAAAACCTTCCTTTGACAAGGTAGGTGTGATGGATGTTGATACCTTTTATCCCGCGAAAGACCGTTTGGAATTGTCCATGACGCTGAATAATCTTCTGGCAGCTCCCGGCTTCAGCGCTTGGATGGAAGGCGAGCCTTTAGATATACAGCGCCTCCTCTATACTGATGAAGGAAAACCGCGCCACAGTATCCTCTCCATAGCTCATTTACAGGACAATGAACGCATGTTCTTTGTCACCCTTCTGCTTAATGAGATCGTCACATGGCTAAGGCGCCAGCCGGGTACTACCTCATTAAGAGCGCTTCTTTATATGGACGAGATCTTCGGCTATTTTCCTCCAAGTAGCATGCCCCCCTCAAAAATGCCGATGCTTACACTACTTAAACAAGCCCGTGCTTATGGCTTTGGTGTGATTTTGGCTACGCAAAACCCTGTAGACTTAGATTATAAAGGATTGGCTAACTGCGGCCTATGGTTTATTGGTAAACTTCAAACCGATAGGGACCGCTCACGTGTGATAGAAGGGCTACAATCAGGGACAAATTCTACATTAGCCGAAAAACTAAAAAAATGTGGAAGCCGCATTTTTCTTCTTCACAGCATCTATGAACAGGAACCTATCCTCTTTGAAACACGCTGGACCTTATCTTATCTCCGTGGGCCTTTGACCTTGCCTCAGATAGCGTCTCTGACTCCACAGATAGACAAGATCACGGCCGCTGTTAACCAGATACCTCAGGCACCGTCAGCACCTGCAAGAACACAAAAGCCCATCGTAATCCAAGATTATGAAGAATATTTTGTGGCTAAAAAGAATGCTAGAGGCGATGTAGAATACATGCCGCTGTTAATTGGAATTGCTAAGATCCACTACACCAGTTCAAAAAACAATATCGACCAATGGTCTAATATTTCTCTTGTAGCACCCTTTTCAGCAGATAATAGAGAAGTAGACTGGGGTAAGGGAGAGTCGATGCCTGACATCTTCTCCCTTGTTTCCAAAGAACAGCCTCAAGATGCCTCTTTCAGGGAAATTCCTTCCATCTTGAAGAATTTCAAAGATATACAGAAAGATTTCCAACAATACCTCTATGAATTTAAAACACTAGACCTTCTCTCTTATCCCGAACTGAAGATGAATGCCTCTTCCGACCAGACAGAAGGAGATTTTAGAGCAGCTGTAGCGCTTAAACTACGCGAACAACGCGATGTGGAAGTAACATCCATCCGTGAAAAATATCGAGCCAAAATCGACACACTTAAAGATAAAATAGATAAAGCCCAGACAAAAGTTGATAAACAGCAGACACAGTCATGGCAAAATATTTTCAGCTCCATCATCTCTTTCTTATCCACTCTTTTAGGAGCATTTATGGGAAGGGGGATGACGAAGGGGACTCTTAACCAGGCTGGCACAGCTATGCGTCGCGCAGGGAAAATTGGCCAATCCAGAGAGGAAGTCACCTATGCAGAAGGTTCGTTAGAAAAACTAAAACAGCAGCAGCAAGAATTAGAAGACTCAATGCAAACGGAGCTGTCAGCAATTCAGCAAAACGTGGATCCCACAGCATTAGACATAAAAAAGATCCCTATAGCCCCTAAGAAAAGCGATATTTCCGTCCAAACTATCGCACTAGTCTGGTGGCCCGCAAAATAGGAGACATAGGAACCCGTAGTCGTTAGACTTGAGCAATATGCTGTTCGATGACTTTAAGATCCTGAGTTGTCAGATCCTTAGGAATTTCGCTGAGGATAGTCTTTTTGACTTCAGGATTGATGATTTTGCGCATTAGTCCTAAGAAAGCCGGATCAGCTATTAGGTATAAACGGTTAAACCTTCCTTTACGTATAGAAGCGGTCAGAAAGTCTGAGACTTCATTGGCAAACTTTAGCGCTTCTACAGCTTTAGGATCTGTCTCCGGTTCATAAGCGGACCTTGCCGTACTGAAACTTTGAAAGTTCCGGCCCGGCTTGGTAGAGATAAGATCTTGGTCGCGAAGGCGTCCTTCAGGATGAGCTAGATCGGCAATTTCTTCCAGCTTGGGGAATTTTACTATTTGATAGATCTTTGCATGGCATTTATCTGCAACTAGAACCCAGATGTGATCTTCTGACATAATTACCTCCTTGTCCTATATTTAAGTTTTAAACCTATGTAATATTAAAGTCTAGGCGTCGAAGTAGAATTAATAGGATGTGTGCTAGTTTTAGATTTTTTAAGGGATGTTAGCTAATTATTTTAGCTAACACATGCTTTTCTGTTAGATTTAATAATATTTATTAAACGCTAAAACGCTAAAACGCTAAAACGCTAAAACGCTAAAACTGCAGAGAAGTTGTTTGTAGCACTATTGTGTAGCGTTTTATTTGAACGCAAAGACGCAAAGATCGCAGAGAAGCTTCGCCCCACATTAGGCTGTCACTAAGACGATTGTTTCGTACCGACCTCACATCGCCGCGGTCCCCCGCGGGCCCGCGTCGCCGACGTTGACATGCTCGCTGACGCGATCATGTCAAGAATTAACTATACACCGAAAATACTCTGGATTTTTGCAAGATAAACCCAATTGGAAACAGCTCGTTCCCGTTATGCTATTATCCATTAAGTTAACAAACCTGTTTCTGCTGCGAAAGCCGCGATTTTCATTTATTATATGGAGTGTCTAATCATGCTTGACGTGATCGCGTCAGCGAGCATGTCAACGTCGGCGACGCGGGCCCGCGGGGGACCGCGGCGATGCGAAATCGGTACGAAACAATCGTCCTAGTGACAGGCTAATGTAGGGCGGAGCTTCTCTGCGTTCTTTGCGTTCAATAAAAAAGCCACACAAACTGTGCTACAGACAACTTAACGATTAGGACTCTCTCCAGATGAAGTTCCCTTTGTCATCTTTTGCGACACTAACGTAAGGAACATCCAGGTCATGAGTGAAAAACAAGCGCGCATTTTTTCTTTGAATTAGCCGTTCTAAGAAACTTCTCTTTTCGTCGACCTTAAGTTCCCCAAATCTGTCATAACCCATGACGACGGGTATGTGGATCCAATGCCGGCCCGGAATCAAATCGGAAACAAATATGACAGGGCCCTCCGCAGTCTCGATCCAAGACAGCATCAATCCTAGGGTATGTCCGTCGGAGAATTCAAAATGGATATCCTTTCCCAAATCCAAATGACTGTCTTTTTCGATAAGCTTTAGCCTTCCCGACTCTTTCAATAGCCCTTGCAGATGTGGAATGAAGGATGCTTTTTCTCTAGGATGTGGCGAAAGTGCATTTTCCCACTGTTTTGCCCCGACAAAAAACTGTGCTTTCGGAAAAAAGAGCTTCGGAACATCTTCGCCAAAAGCGGATAGGATGCCTCCTGCATGGTCAAAGTGTAGATGGGAGAGAACAACGCTATCGATATCATTTTCAGAAAGTCCTATCTTCGCTAGAGAGCTCAGGAGTTTATTTTCTTGCGGCTCCACTCCATAACGCTCCATGAGCTTAGGTTCGAAGAAGTTTCCTATTCCTGCTTCAAATAAAATATTTCGTCCTTCTGATGTCTGGACGAGTAAACAACGTGTAGTTAGATGGATACGATTGAAAGAATCCGGCGCCTCCCATTTTTCCCATACGGTTTTAGGAACATGTCCGAACATTGCACCGCCATCAAGACGCAGACTGTTGCTTTCTACAATAGACAACTTCATTGTATTACTCCACGGGTTCTGCAGCGATCCAATTAGGGGCTCTTTTCTCTAAGAAGGCCTTTGCCCCTTCATGTGCTTCGCTTGTCCCCCTAACTTCGAGCTGATATTTCGCAGCCTTCTGCAGCTCTTCCTCAATGGAATCGCCGTTGAGTAGCTGTTTGGTTTTTCTGAGGGCTTCAGGACCGCCTTGCAATGCATGAAGGAGTATTCTAATGGATTGATTTTCAAGGTCTTGCAATGGATAAACCGAAGAGATTAAATCCAGTTGATGTGCTTCTGAGGCGTCGATCGTTTCGCCTAGCAACAGAAGTTTACGTATAGTGTTGCCGGGGAGCTTACGTTGCATCAAGGTGAATACTTGCACTGCCACCAGGCCGCGGCGTGTTTCCGGAAACGCTATTTGTAATTCGGGGGTGCCTATAGCCACATCGCAAGATAGCATCAAGCCTGCTCCCCCTGCATACGTTGTACCGTGGACAGCAGCTAAGGTGATTAGAGGGCTGTCGTATAATCTTGTGAATGTTTTGGCTAAGAGGAATGCGCTTTTCTCTGCTAATTTCTCATCACTGCTTTCATTCAAATCCATACCGGTGCAAAAGGCTGCTCCTTCTCCGGCTAGTAGAATTGCCCTTGCATGTACAGGTAGGTTGTCTAAAACTTCTAATAGCTGCTCTAAGAGTTCTACATTCAGGGCGTTCCGTTTATCGGGACGGGTTAATAGTATTTTTACTATCAAGGGGTGCGGAGAGCTGACTTGAATATGAGAGGGCATGGCTATTCTCCAACTAAGATATCAGGAACCTCGACATTTAATAATAGCAGCGCTTGCCCGAAGGTCTTTCCTTGGGAGTCTATACGCAATGAAAGACTACCTCCACCTTCCAGGACGTTGTACAACATGAAGTTGAAAGCTTCTAAATTATCAAGATCATAGCGGATGACTTTTTGTGGATTAACAGCAGCAAAGTGAGCTGCTACTTTGTCACTCTTCAAGTATGTTTTCAGATAGTCATAAATTGCTTTGTTATTAGCGATAAGACCAATATTGACATGACCACCTTTATCTCCGCTGCGCGCTTTTGCTATTTTAGACAGGGGTACGGTAACTAAGCGCATGGCATAATCTCCAAAATCTTTATTTCTTCCCTGATTTGGTCTGTTTCAACTAGGCAAGGCCAGTATCCAAATACAGGGCGTACATGCGGCCTTCCGGATGTGTAACCTGTGACGCCCGGGGGTCCGCAGGTGACTAGGGAGGCGATCTCTTTCGTAAATTTCTCGATTTTTGCATTGTCAGGATCTGCAGCGGCCACTCTAAGGACACATTCATACATGCTGTTCTCTGTTTTAGGGGCAGTACCGGGAGCGCATTCTCCTGTACCTAAGCATTCGGCCTGGAATTTTTCTGGGGCATAGCCGCCCTTATTCAGTTTAGCTAAAATTACCTCGCCGCAGCGGCGTGCCTTCTTAATAGCTTCAGCGCCAAAAATGGTCAGGTACCCTTCCGCCTTGAATCCGGCACGGTATGTGGCGCTGACTTTAAGTGTAAAAGGTGGTTCTACTCCTTTGGCTCCTGCGACTTTAACGCGGTTTACCCCTTCTTGCTGTACCTTAAGGTTCAGAAAAGAGGCTCTCACATCCGGGCTGATGTAATTTCCGGGATCTCCGATTTCATATAGAAGTTGTTCTTTGACCGTTTCAACAGTGACGGCACCTCCGCTCATAGGATCTTTTGTGATGGTGCAGCTTCCGTCATTCTCTACTTCTGCCACAGGGAAACCGATATTGAAGTAGTCGACTAGATCAAGCCAATCAGTAGAGATCCCTCCGGTAACTTGCGTGCCGCATTCAATCAAATGACCTGCTATAGTCGCACCTGCAATACGGTCATAATCATCCCATTTCCATTTATAATGGTGCATGCAGGGTCCTACGGTTAGACTGGGATCAGCAACCCTTCCTGTAATCACAATGTCGGCGCCGCTATTCAATGCATCTGTTATCGACATCGCACCCAAATAGGCATTGGCAGTGACGAGTTTATCTTTAACCGTACTGATAAAGGCATTATTATCTAGATTTTTGTATTGGGCACTCTCGCCGTTTTTAAGCAAGGCCAGCACGTCATCTCCCATGACTACGCCGATGGTGTATTTTCTTTTGCGGCATATCTTCTTGAGAACTTCAAAACATGCCTCAGCACATCCGAAAGGATTCAATCCTCCCGCATTGGTCACAACCCTGACTTTGGAACCTTTCTCCCAAAAGGGGATTAACATGGATATGATATCTATAAAGTCTTTGGCATATCCGCTTTTGGGGTCATGTTCTTTTTGAATCGCTAGGATGGAAAGGGAAACTTCTGAAAGGTAGTCCATCGTTAGGAAATCTAAATCAGGGAATGCGCGCACCAAATTTTCTGCAGCAGCGGGGTCATCCCCCCAAAAGGCCTGTGCATTTCCAATTTTTAAAGGCATAAATCTTAAACCTGTATAACACCGGTGTGGAAGGAAGCTTTTTCAGGCAAAGGAGCCCGTTTGACAAGACGCAATGCTTGTCCGATAATTGTGCGTGTTTCTGCAGGATCTATAATTGCATCGATCCAGCCTCTAGCAGCAGCATAGCGTATGTCTGTCTGGGTTTGATATCGTCCGACAATATCATCCTTCAAGGCTTTTCTCTCTGCTTCAGTTAAAGGCTTGCCATTTCTTTCTGCAGTTTTGACTTTTATATCTAATAAAGTGTCGCTAGCCTGTTCAGCACCCATGACAGCATATTTAGCATTAGGCCAAGCAAAAACAAAAGCCGGATCATAAGCTTTTCCGCACAGGGCATAGTTGCCCGCGCCGAAGGAATTACCGATGATCACAGTGATTTTAGGGACGATGCTATTGCTGATGGCGTTGACGAGCTTTGCCCCGCTACGGATGATGCCGGATTGTTCTGCTTCACGTCCCACCATGAAACCCACCACATCTTGCAGAAATAGTAGGGGTAGCTTCATCTGATTGCAGTCCATCACAAAGCGGGCCGCTTTATCGGCACTTTCTGCATAGATCACTCCGCCGATTTCAATTTCTCCTCGACCTGTTTTTACAGGGATGCGCTGATTAGCTAAAATTCCTACCTTTTCCCCTTCAATAGTAGCAAACGCAGTGACTAAGGATTTACCGTACTCTCGTTTGTATTCCTGTAGTGAACCTTTATCTACAAGGATATCCAGCAGGGAATGGATATCGTACGGTTTGCTGTTATCTGCGCTGACGATTTTGTAGATTTCCGGCTGTGGTTTATTTTTTATCGCGGAACTTTCCTCAGAGGGAAGCAAATCTACCAAGCTTCTAAGTCTTTCGAGGCAGGCAATATCATTTTCTTCCAGAAAATCGACAGTGCCGCTGATGGAAGCATGCATTTCAGCTCCACCAAGCTCTTCTGTATCAATTACTTGTCCTATTGCAGCTTTCACTAAGGCCGGACCTGCTAAATAAAGACCACTTCCTTTCGTCATCAAGAGTTTATCACAAAGGACCGGTAGATAGCCTCCACCTGCAATACAGTTACCCATAATGGCTGCAAACTGGGGGATGCCGCAGGCGGACAAAACGGAATTGTTGCGGAAGATGCGTCCGAAATCGTCTTCATCAGGAAAGATCTCATCCTGCAAAGGAAGAAATACACCGGATGAATCTACTAAATATAAAATGGGGAGCCTGCATTGATAAGCAATCCGTTGCGCTCTGAGAACCTTTTTGACGGATTGCGGAAACATCGCTCCCGCTTTGACTGTTGCGTCATTGGCGATGATCATACACGAGCGGCCTTGAACTGTACCAATACCTGTAATTGCCCCTGCAGCAGGAAGACCACCCCATTCTTGGTACATTTCATAAGCAGCCCAAAGACCTAGTTCTAAAAAGGTGCTTTTTTTGTCGATCAGCGCTGCAACTCTTTCTCGTGCAGACATCCGCTGTAATCGTTTCTGCCGCTCTAAACCTGCCTCTCCTCCGCCTTGCTGGAGCAGTTTTTCCCCTTCCTTGATCTTATCTATCAGTGTTTTCACTGCTTGATCCCTGTCAGCATGTCGGATAGCTTTTCTGTGGCCTCGTCTCCACTGCCCGCACCTAGTTCTAAGGCGTAGGATGCGTAGTATTTAGCTAGAGCAATATCTTTTGGTTTTCTGGTCTTGTCGGCCTTACCTAAAGCCGCCGTCGTAGTGTAGATGGCTATAGCTTGGGTGGCGACGCGGTCTAATTCGAACTGTTTGTCGACGATCTCTTCCCGATATTTCTTAAGCAATCCCAAAACTTTCCATCCAAAGGAACGGACAGCTTTGGATAATGCGTTCTTTTCATCCTGGAGTTCAGGTGCTTTAATATTAACAAAAGGGGTTGATGCGCGCTTTAATAGCTGTTTGAAGGCACCGAATAAGATATTTCTGTTTTCGATAGGGGAACCTAGACACTTGACGGCTTTTTGAAGGTCCATTCCAACATCCCGCATGCCGACAGCGCCTATGAAAGCCCTTAAAACCTCATTCGCACCTTCGCCTATCATATTCAAGCGCGCATCTCTCATCATTCTTTCTAAGGGAAGATCTGTAAAGAAGGATCGTCCCCCGAAAATCTGCATACTTTCGTAAATGATCTTCCACGAGGCTTCGCTAGCAAAGACTTTCAATAGGGATGATTCCAACATGATATCTTCAATCCCTTTGTCTACTAAGGAAGCTGTCAAATAGGTTGTGGCATCCATGGCAAACAGCAGTGCGGCATTCTGGGCAATTTTCTTTTTAACCAGAGGAAATGCAGCCAAAGGTTTATTGAATTGATAACGCGTTTTAGCATGCTCTAAGGCTAGGTTAGATGCTGTGTACGCACTGCCTGTACAAGTAGCTCCAAAGGTTGTTCTGCCATAATCCAAAACAGTCAGGCAAACTCTTAAACCTCCGCCCATTGGACCTAAAACGTTTTCTTTCGGGACTTCCACGCCGTCAAAGGCTAAATTGGCTGTCTTGCTGCCGCGCATGCCTACTTTTTCCAAGGCATGGGCCGTCACAGAGAAACCGGGCATATCGGGAGTGACAATAAATGCAGTGATCTTATCTCGCGGTCCATCCGGTGTGATGATCTTTGTTTTGGCCATCACAGTCAGCATAGCTGCTATACTCCCATTGGTCGTCCACTGTTTGCGGCCTGTGATTCTCCACACACCTTTATCTGCAATCCATTCTGCTTTAGTTTCTATCCCTGCAGCATCAGATCCGGCATTAGGCTCTGTTAGGGAAAATGCAGCAATGGCCTCTCCCCGTGCTAGGGGGGGCAGCCAGCGTTCTTTCTGCTCTTCATTGCCAAAGAGCAGCAAAGCTTTCAAACCTACACTTTGATGGGCATTAACGAAGAGTGCTGTGGCGCCGCAACGGCGTGCTAACACCTCGCACACACGGCAATAAGCATATTGTGACATGCCTAAACCACCATATCTTTTAGGAATAGTCATTCCTAAGACACCCAGATCCCCTAAACCTTTTATGACATCGGCGGGAATATTGGAGTTTCTATCTATTGAGGAGGCGTTGATATGTTCATTTGCAAAAGCTTCCACGCGAGCAACATACTCGTCGACCTCATTTTTATCTTGCGGACTTACTTCTGGATAAGGAAGAACAGCGTCTGCATAGAATGAGCCAAAATAAAGCCGCTTAGCAAAGGAGGGGGCTTTTTCCTCTGAGAATAGGAGCTCTTCAACCAGGCGCTTATGTTCTTCATCCATTCTTTTTTAACTCCACAAAACCTTTTTGATTTGGATCAAAGTATTCTATTGATCCGTTAGCGATATCAAAATACCAACCATGTAAGTGGATCTCTTCTGCATCAACTTTTGATTTGATAAAATCATAGGTCATTAAGTGATTAAGCTGCTCCACAATAGATAAATGTTCGCAGATTCTAACCAACTCCGCTGTGGTAGCATTGGGTTTGGCCTGTTTTACAGCGGCTATTTTCGCATTTAATCCCAAGCTTATCCAGTCAGCTACCATAGGCATTTTCTGGGACAGCGTTACCTGATCGGCAAATAGAGCTTCAATTGCTCCACATTTCGAATGGCCGCAAATAATAATCTCTTTTACGCCTAGGACTTCCACTGCGTATTGGATGGATGCTCCTACGCCATTAAGGCATTGTTGGGATCCGGCTACCGGTACGAAATTTCCCGCAGTACGAACAACGAATAATTGCCCCGCACTTGAATTGGTGATGAGTTCAGGAATAAGGCGGGAGTCGCTGCAGCCGATAAATAAGGATTTTGGCGTTTGCCCTTCCTGGGCTAATCTCATGAATTCTTTCTCATACATCGGGAATACGGTCGTACGGTACGCCTCATATCCCGGTGCTAAATAACTAAGTCTGTCGGCACTATGCATAGGTATAAATAATAAATTTAAAATTAATAGGAAAAAATATGTAAAGCGTTTCAAGTTTTATCTCCTGCGCTAACGGTTAGGAATATACCTATATCCCTAAATTAGGAGAACCTGTCAATAACGAAAACCAAAAAGAATAAGATCGATTTGGTTGGAAAAATAATCGACCTGTGCACAAAAAAACGCATTTCTTGTGCAGGTATTAAATGGAAGAATTCGCTAATAAGTCGAAAAGAGCTGTATTAAGATAAAAATTTTCGTTTTTAATCTTATGCTTAGTAAGTAAACCAATATTAACTATCTCATCAAGATATTTTAGAGCAGTATTCCGATGAATGCCTAATTCCGATGTAACAAAATCAACTTTAGTATAGGGATGTCTGAAAAGGTTGTTTAATAAATCCTGACTATAAATTTTTGGTAATTTTTCACGTAATGTATTCTTATATTGAAGCATGAGCTTACGCATATTTTGAATGAGTATTACAGTTTGGTTAGAAGTTTGCTCAACACCACTAAGAATATACAAAACCCACTCTTCCCATGCCTGGGTTTCACGAACGGCCTGTAGTAAACGATAATATTCGTTCTTACTTTTATTAATATAACGAGAAAGATAAAGGATGGGGAAATCCAAAAGGTTTTGCTTTACAAGATAAAGTATATTGATGATACGTCCTGTCCTTCCATTCCCATCGTAAAAGGGGTGGATACTTTCAAACTGATGATGAATGATTGCCATTTTGATCAAAGGATCTACATCACTGAGAGAATCATCATTAATAAACTTTTCTAAGTTATCCATGAATAAACGGATTTCATTTTCCTCTTGAGGAGGAGTATAAACAATTTCATCCGTCAGATCATTTTTTAGAACGGTACCTGGCGTTTTACGAAATCCAATACTGCTAGCTTCTAATGTCTCATGAATCTCCAAAATATTGTTATTAATGAGCAATCCCGTTTTCTTTACCTTTTCATAGCCGTTTTTTAATGCAGAAGCGTAGCTATAAACTTCTTTAGCGGCATAGCTAGTGAAATCTTTTTTTATGATGTCGCTTTGAAATAACTCATCATGTGTAGTGATGATATTTTCAATAGCAGAACTATCCTTAGCCTCTTGCAGCGAAAGAGTGTTAATTAAAATACTTTGGTTAGGAAAAATTCCACTTACGCCTTTCAATTCCGCAAGAGCTTGATGCGCCTTAGTTAGTTTTTTTAAGACACTCCTAGTCTCAATCTCGATTGAAAGGGGTAATAAAGGAATGGAATACTTCATTCTGCCCTATAGACCTTGTTTGTAAAAATGAATTTTATGCATGTCCTAAACCGGCAAAATTTTCAATTCAGCTTTTCCTTGCGCCTTTAAAAGGGCATTTTCACTTTCAAGCAGCTCATTATTTGCAAACACAACAGTTGTTGCCACATCAAAACCTGGAACTATATGCTGCTGTACTGCTAGGGCGATCTGTTCTCTATTTAGGCCTAGCGTGATTTCACGTACCTTCTGCCGCATAGCATAGGTTTTAGATTCTCTCCACCAAGTATAGGCTACATCGGAACGGCTGCCAGGAGCGATAGGGGAGTCCATTCCCTGAATGATTTCCAGTTTTGCTTCAAAGATATCGTCATCAGTGAAATCCCCGGCAGCAATGGTATGGATGGCTGTTTGAAATGCATTTAAGGTGTTTTGGATATTAGGATCGCGATATCCATAAAATGAAAAAATACCTGCCATCGTGTTGCAGTTGGCTCCTCCGCCGTAAGCGCCCCCTTGCTCCCGTATTGCGGTGTGCAAGTGGACGTTGTCCATGATATATGCTGCAAGGCGTAAAGCAGGAGCGTCCGGATGTGCGTAAGGAATGCTGGGCAATGCCACAGATGTGAAAGCGACGGGTGAGGCAACGACCCTGCCCTGGGAAGGGATCTTGGTTGGTTTTACATTATTTAACCAAGGATAAAAAGGTCTTTTAGGCATAGAATTCAGCCCAAAGTAGTCGTTGGCTTGCAGCTCTTTAAAAGTTGTGTCATCGCAAGCGACAGTCAAATCGGCATAGTTACCGTGCAGCAAGTGGGTTTGCAGTTCCTCCAGCTTGCTGATGACAAGATCTAAATGCTTATCTATGTCCTCTGCAATGTTTTTAATGAAGTGGTAATACCCCAATCCATACCATTCGTAGCTTATCTTGCCGGCCGGATGCAGCCCGCTTGCAGCCAGGTTGCTGGCATAGCGCATACTGCTCTGTGTAAGCGAGCTTTGCAAAGAGGTCCACTGCTTCAAAATGATCTCTTTCAAGCGTACCTTGTCCTTGAAGTCAACACCTTGGGCCATGTCATACAAAAGTTCGCACAGTTTACCTACGTTGCGGTTCAGGGCTTTGCCTCGGACGCAAAATTGTAATGTAGGGGAGTCTAGATTGCTCGTATGATAATAAAGGGGCGTAGAAGCACCGGCACCGCCTGTATGTGCATGCATAAAGGAAAGGACATCCATAAAGGAGCGATCGCCGCAGCCCATCTGTCCAAATAAAGAAACCAACAGCCTCATGTAAGGCAAGTCTTGCTCGTCTAAATGAGTGAGGGGGACAGCATAGTCAATATAGGCTATCTGGTTTGTAAACCCTTCATGGAAAAAAACTTGTAAGTTACGGTCAGCTAGAATATCTAGATGGATATCCTTAGTCTTTTTTGGAATATCATGGATGGAGACGATAGGCAATGTATCCTCATCCTGCTCTTCCAAATTTTCTTGAAAGACTTGCAGTTTCGCAGCTTCTTCCCTTAAGAAGATTTTATCTTTCTCATTGAGATTAGCCTGTACCTTGTTCAGATATTCTTCTTCTTTTTTACTTTCATCCGCTGCAAGGGAATGGTCCGGGGCCATTGTCAATGTCACGCGGTGGGTGTTGTTAACAAAGTACTTATCGATTAGGCCTGAAAGATATTTTGGATTGGTCTCGATGTTCTTGCGTATCTCATCGAAGAGTGTATGGATCATCAATCCATTCTCAGGTAATGCTCCGTGCTGTCTGAGCAAGGCTGCACGCGTGAAAAGCGTAAGCCCGAAAGGGAAGCCATCACCGGTTATCTCTGATCGGTGCAGCTCTAGTTGGTGCAAGGCACTTTCAAGATTTTCAGGATCAATTCCCTCTTTGGATATTAATGTGATCTGGTCTAGGAGGAGCTTTTCTAGAGCCTCCGCATTTTTAGCGTCGCAGCCTCTAAAAGACACTGCGATGGGAACTTCTGCGTTATCCGGATCTATAGTCATGAAAACTTGTTTGCAAAGCTTAGAATCCAATAAAGCTCTTTTTAACGGGGATGCATCCGTGTCCATCATGCAAGAGTCGATCAAGCATAAAGCTAATAAATCTTCTTGATGCAGTACATCGCAAGTCAACCAGGCGACGGTGATAATGGAGTTGTTTTCAGGGGTATCACGTGCTTCAGCAGGGAAATAGTCTACAGCACGTACCGGCTTAGTAAAGCGAGGCTGCTTAGGAACAGGCGGCAGTGGGTCAACCTTGGTGACTTTATCTAATAAAGCCTCACCGATAAAGTCCAAATGCTTTTCTGTAGGGATATTGCCATAAAAATAAAATAGGCAGCGGCTAGGATGGTAATATGTATCATGAAAGGCACGCAGTTCTTCATGCGTTAAATTAAGGATCTCAGGGGGTGTTCCGCCAGAATTCTTGCCATAAGTTACATCAGGATAAAGCAGTTCGTTGATTTTTTCCGCTAGGCGTGCATTGGCGGAAGCCATGCTTCCTTTCATCTCATTATATACGATGCCTTTAACTTCCAGTTTATCTTCATCATTAAGCTCTAAACGGTGACCTTCTTGTTTGAAGCTATATTCATGCAGTTTGGGATGGAATACAGCGTCTATGTAGATATCCAGAAGGTTATAAAAATCTTTTTCTACTTGCGATGCAGCAGGATAGCAGGTGAAGTCGTTGCCGGTTAAAGCATTCATATAGGTGTTCAAACTCCTGCGGGTCATGGAGAAGAATGGATCCCTTACAGGGTATTTTTCTGATCCGCACAAGACAGTATGTTCTAAAATATGCGCAACGCCATTGGAACTAGAAGGACGGGTCTGAAAGGAAAGTGAAAAGGCATTTTCGTCATCGTCTGCAATGATATGCATAATTTGTGCGCCGGAAGCAGTATGTTCTATCTCCAGCAAAGTCACCTGTAATTCAGGAATCGGCACTGAACGTGTAACGATAAATCCTTTGTATTTTTGGCCAACAGCAAGCAAATCCATTATTAAACCTCTATAGAGCTATCTGGGTAATCGTAGGGGAAGATAGGAATTTTGTATAGAGCGTTTGACGTCAAAGAATTTGCTTGATAATCTGTAGTTGTTTTTTGCATTGCCCATTCTTAAATTGGAGAAATAATGCTCATCGAAAATCGAAAAATTCCCAAAATTAACATCTTGCGTAGAGATCAAAGCTGCGATGCGACGGGAGTCGTTGTCGTAATAGACGTTTTACGTGCATTTACCACGGCAGCTTATGCTTTTGCCAGCGGCGCAGATAAAGTAATTATTGTGTCAAAAGTCGATGAGGCTAAATCACTTGCGAAAGCAATACCAGATGCTTTAACAATGGGAGAAGAAGGGGGACGTTATATTCCGGGCTTTACATTCGACAATTCCCCCTGGTCTTTCTTCGGAGTAGATCTCCACGGCAAAATACTTATCCAACGCACATCCTCCGGAACACAAGGCGTACTCCTGTGTGCTCATGCAGAGAAAATCCTGGTCTCAAGTTTTGTCGTTGCAGAAGCAACAATCGCCCGTCTTCACGCCCTAGAACCTGCAGAAGTAACACTTCTTGTCACGGGAACGCAGGATGGCAGTGAAGATCTTTCCTTAGCCGAATATATCCAAGCACGTTTAGAGAACCAGTATCAAGGACATATGGGGCCTTATCTAAAGAAAGTTACCAACTCTCCGGCAGGAATGCACGCCAGAGCTCCGCATGGCGATTACCCCATGTCAGACTTAGATGCAGCCTTAGCTGTGGATGCCTTCCCCTTCGCCATGGAAATCCTTCGTGAGTCTGGACTCTTAGTGTTACAGCCCATTAAGCCCAATGGATCCCTGTGGCGGTAAAGAATTGTCAACTCAGTTTGCATGTCATACCTAATGCGAGTCGCAGTGAAATTGTACGATGGGAGGAAAACACCCTTCGCGTCCGTGTTGCTGTTGTACCCGAAAAAGGCAAAGCTAATGCTGCTATTATGGCACTCCTAGCTTCAGTACTTGACCTTCCTAAGTCGCGGATTTCATTTGTGCGGGGAGAAACCTCTAAAGAAAAAGTTCTTCGTATTGAAGGAATGTCGATAGAAGAGGTAAAAGAAAAATTACATATCCATATCTCTAAGGCCAAATGAAAGACCTATTTAGCAGCGTGCTTTTAGTTTTTATCCTTCTTCTGTCCGGACTTAATGCTGAAGACGTCTCCCACGTAAGCGTCACTCGCCACTCTATGACCCTAGAGGGCAAGGTACTCCATTATAGAGCCAAAACAGGCACACTGATGATGCATAATGATGAAGGCAAACCTATTGCCGAATTATTTTATGTCGCTTACCACAAAGAACAAAATATCAAAGACCCTGCGCGGCCTATCACATTTTGCTTTGGGGGGGGTACGGGAAATGCTACCGCTTGGCTTCATATGGGCGGCATCGGCCCAAAAAAAGTGAATCTACCACAAGATGGCCGCACACCAGTTCCGCCCTACACATATTCCGATAATCCCTATTCATTACTAGATATCACCGATCTCGTTTTCGTGGACGCTCTTTCCACGGGCTATAGTAACGTTGCACAAGGGATAGAAGCAAAATCCTACTATAACTCCAAGGAAGACACAAAATTACTTGCAGCTTTTATTCGTGTTTATCTCACCCAGAATGGCTTATGGGATGTACCCAAATATCTATTAGGTCAGGGCTTTGGCGGGTTTCGCATCTGTGATCTAGCCTACTATCTCCATGATGAAAATTTTATATTTCTAAATGGACTAATACTGCTTTCTTCTATAATTAACTATCAGGCTATTTACGATCCTGAAGAAGGCAACGACCTTCCTTATGCTTTAGCTCTGCCTAGCCTTGCTGCCGCATGGAGTTATTATTCAGGGAAGAGCAATCCCTTAGAAGGTTTAAAGCAGGTAGAGTCCTTCGCAGAAAACAGTTATAGCCAGTCATTGTTTCATGGAAACAGTCTGGAAAAAGATAAGGCCAAAAAGACAGCGCAAGAGATCGCCAGTCTCACAGGAATAAATGAAGAATATATTCTTAAAGGGAACCTGAAAATAGGGACGCTTGCTTTCAGCAACGAACTATTGAGTACTAAACAAAAATCCCTTTCCCTCTACGATTCCCGTAATGAGTCTATGGTCTCAAATGAAATGACGGATCCTACTTGTCCCTCGGAACCTTATGAACATCTTATGGGCGCTTTTTATGCTGCTATCCATACATATCTCAGCCAAGACCTTCAATACACGTCAGATAAACAGTATGTATTACATGCTAAAGTTTGTCCCTGGTCTTTTGGACACAATAAGAACCAGTTCCCCAATATCTATGATAAACTTAAATATGAATTGAATAAAAATACTCAACTTAAGCTTTTCAGTGGCGCTGGTTTCTACGATCTTGTCTCGCCTTATTACGCGGTCCATTACTGCCTTTCACATTTAGGTCTAGAGCCTGTAGTGCAAAAGCGCGTGACCGAAAAAGCCTATCCTGCAGGGCACATTCTGACTTTAGATCCCTCCACCCAGAAGCAACTCAAAAGCGACCTCATTCAGTTTTACAATAGCCGGTCAAATGAATAGAATAGACTTCTTTCGAAATTCGCTTTGGTTGAGGAAATTGTCGATAAAGATGCCAAAAATGGCAATTTTAACATTCAAATGGAATTTCGAAAGAAGTCTGAACTGTGTGGTGTTCTTACTTTTCTGTTTAAGTTGTCTTCATGCAAGTGAGAAAGAGATTCAGCATGTAGATGGAACTTTAAAATATATTGTCGAGACTGATTGGCTTCCTGTACATCTAAAAGATCCCTCTAAAAAAGCTGCAGTCTTCTATGTTGCCTACCATGTTCCCTCTGTAAAACCCCGTCCTGTCACATTTTGTTTCAATGGCGGTCCCGGATCAGCTTCAGTATGGATCCATATGGCCGGCGTGGGTCCGCGCAGTGTTAAGACTCCCGTTTTACAGGACTTTAGGCTTCCTATTCAGGTTGCAGATAATCCGTTTACATTGTTGTCCGTAACAGATCTTGTTTTTGTCGATGCCGTATATACAGGTTTCAGCCGTCCGGAACCCCCTACGCCCGCTGCAGATTTCTTCAGTTATAACGCGGATATAGATTGCTTATCCAATTTCATCGACTCTTTTATCCAAACGCATAACCTTGGAGAAGTACCCCTATACCTACTCGGTTGCAGCTACGGTACATTACGTGTTGCTGGACTCGCTGATGCACTGCTTAATACGTATCATCATAAGGTGAGTGGCCTTATTATGCTGTCAGCCCTTCTAAATTTCCAATCACTTACTGCAGCATACCAACAAAACGATTCCCCTTACCCGCTCCTTATCCCGACTTTTGCAGTAGCCTCCTGGTACCATTCCATAGGGGATTCACGTAACTACACGGAAAAAGAGTGGATGGATAAAGCAACAGCGTGGGCCGCTGAAAAATATTTGCCTGCATTGATGCAGGGAGATTCACTTTCGAGAGAAGAACGTTCCGTCATTGCCCAAGAGATGAGTGCTATCGTAGGTATAGATAAAGAGCTTATTGAATTGCGCAATTTACGCCTGGATACTAATTACTATATCAAAGAACTTTTACGAAAAGAGAACCGGACAATAGGACGTTTTGACATACGCTATAAGGGGATAGACTCGGATGTAAACCGCACTGCGGGGGTTGAAGCCGATCCCAGCTACATTGTTATGGGCACCATTGCCGCCGGGTTTCAGGACTACTTAAAAAATGAACTTCATTTTGAAGTCCCCACTACCCCCGAATACTTTTTTCTAGGGAAAGCCTCATCCTGGCATTATGTCAATAATGGGCTACATTTCTTATGTCTGAATAAAAAAGTCAGTACCTTGATGGAGCGGCTGCCTGAAATGAAAATCTTTGTCGGCAGCGGCATATATGACCTTGCAACTCCTTATCGCGTTATACAGAACGATTTCTCACACTTGAATCTATCCCAAGCACAACTTCAAAATCGTTTCATACTTCAACTTTATGAAGGGGGACATATGTTCTACACCGATAGTAAGATCCAAGAAAAACTCTATCAAGATGTAAAGCAGCTCTATTAGAGCGTAACACTCGCCTGAGTTTTGGGGAGTTCAAGCTTAATGAACTCACTCCAGGACATCTCTAAGTTAGGATTAGCTTTAGTGTATTCATAGAAGCGCTTCACAAAATCTAGCCTTTCCGTCGCAGGCTCATTTTTCCAGATCAGCGCACGTCGGATTTGATAGAGGTCTGATCCACCTAGCAAATGCTGGCGGCGGATAATATCTTCTATGCTAACATCGCGAGAATTACGGATCATATCATACATCGTGATGAAGGTGGTCGCCCTTCCTTTACCTCCAGCACAATGGAAATGTATCCACATATCTTCGGGCAGTTGTCGCACAAGTTCTATAAACTGGTCTACAGTAGCATCATCAGGACGATGGTGATCGGTGACATAAAATCTGACATATCTAAGGTCATAGTGGTCAGCTAAATCTTTTTCCGAGAAGGTCTTGTTGACATGGAGAGGGCGGGGCTTGGCAGCAATTTTATCATCAAAAATACGGACATTGCCTACAGTCTTAGCCTGGATTAAGCGCTCGTTCTGGATAGTTTCGATTTCTGAAGGCGTCTTATTGACATTCTCATAGTTTCTGTAACCATACCAGCTGACAGCGGATCCATCCAGAAAGCCGTGGGTTTCCCTGCGTAGGTCTAAAATCATCACATCATCCGCAGGGATCAATTTGAGAATAGATTTTAATCCACGTTTGGAAAACTGTCCGCTAGCTGAGGCGTTCAGCTTATTTAATCCTTTTCGTGTAGGAGTAGGACCAATGTGTCTTTGATAGGCCGAAGTGGTTAGGCGGAAACTCGGAGGAAGGTTACGGGAATTGTCCATATTCTTTATCAACTTAACATTCCCCGGCGACTGCATACGGTTTTCAGTATCGTTAATATACCCTGTATGCCCACCCCATCCTAATAATCCGGTAATGGTAGCAAGTAATGTTGTGAAAAGAATCCACTTCATAGAAAACCTATCTTTAGCTCGATTTTACAAATTTATACAAAAAATATTAAAGAAATATTAAGATGGCAAAAAAACAACTTAAATTCCTTTAATAAAGCTACTTATAAACAACTTTTAATAAAGCCGACGCCGCCTGGATCCGCATGCTGGATGAAGGCTCCTGTATCGCCTCCATTAAAAATGGGATGGAAGCAATAGCGCCAATTTCAGAAAGAGCATTTAATATTCTTTCTTTGGTTTCCTTCCCGGCTCCAGCATAAGCAGCATGTAATGGCTCAACAGCAGCATCGCTCCTTCCCCACATAGCTAATACTAACGCCGCTTGCAGACGCGTCTGCGGAAACCGCGCTTTACGGAGTAATTCCTCCACAAGTTCTACTGCACTTTCATTCTTTTCAGAAAGCAGTATCAGAGACGCCATACCTGAAACTCCCCATGTACGAGAACTCAAAAAGGATTCCAACATGCTATACGCGCTAGGGACTTTCAAGATGGCCAACAACTGTAAAATCTCCAGCCTCTGAGCAATATCCATTAATTCAGGTGGCAGCTCTCCTTCAGAAGCATCTTTCGCAGCTACCACACCCGAAAGAAATCCGAAATTAGCTTGGGACATACGCTCAATTTTTCCATCCAATAGCTTTTCTACAACCCTGCTAGCAGGCAGCACCTCCGTCCTTAGCTTTAGCAATCCCAAAGCTGCATTCAACTTAATAAAGGGATCTGTTTGCTCAGCATAGGCTAAATACCTCAAATACGGAACAGCTTTAAGCCCTACAGCGCATAAACCCGACACAGCGCCTACTTTGACTTTCTGATTCGGATGTATAGTCAATAAGTTAAGCTTATTAATCCCTTCCTGGGGTTTGCAAAGGGCCAAAACCCACGCTCCACTCACTGCAAGTATGCCTTCGTGGGATTCGCTGCAGGTCCTTATATTTGCAATAATTTCTTCATTGGGTTCCCACTGGGGCCAAAAGACCGCTAAAGCTTGCAAAGACGCAGCACGCACTTCCCAACGCGGATCATCAACCAATTTAAATAAGGCAGGGATACTTTCCAATAATCTGGTAAAAACAGCATATTCTACCGCTAAAGCTCTTAAAGCAGGATCTTTTCCTTCTGCCAACTGCTTAAAACATTTGTAAGGATTGTCTTCATCGACCACAGCCAGAAACCGGGCTAGAATATGGCGCTCTTCCCTTGTCGTTTCAGGACGAGTGGAATAGGCTAGGATAAGTGCTTTAGCCTGCGGATGCTTCATACTGACTAACGATTCTAGGGCTGTCAGCCTGGTTAAAATAGATTTATCTGAAACGGCTAATTTAGCCAGTACAGGAGCGAACTCTATGGCTCTAATCTGCCCAACGACTTTGCACGCTGTGCTTCTGACCACTCCGCAAGTGTCGGATAGGCCCTGAGTGATAAAGGCATGAGCCCGCGCATCCCTAGCAGATCCCGCCGCAACGAGCGATGCTAAGCGTGTAACGGGAGCAGGATTGGAAAGGCCATTTTGCAGAATGCACCACGCTATTTCTTCTAATAACGCAGTATCTTCTTGCACGTTGGGGTAGCATGTAAAATATTGTCTGAAAGATGTTAGCATTTCGCTCTCTAATCCGCATTCAGCATAGACCAATATGAGGGTGCGCCTCAATCCTTGATCATGTGGATGTTCGGCAATAGCTTCAGCAATACATTCACACGCTTCTTGATAGTCTTTTAAAATAAGATGGCAGTCCACAACCTGCTGCCAGTCAATAAGGCTATTCCCGGCGTGAATAGTGCCTGTCGCACAAAATAGGATGGCCGTGATAATAGCAAACAGCTTCTTGAAAGAAGTAGATCTCATTACCGTATCAATTGGCTTATAGCCTTGAATTCACTCGCTTGCGAATCTTTGAGCAGTTCAAATAGAGCAGCTTCAGTGCAAGTGACTCTAGCACCGCAGTCTCTCAATTCGGCAATAGCGGTGGAAAAATCAAAGACAGAACGACTAGTAATAGAGTCGTTCAAAACAGTGACCTCCAACCCCTCCCGTAGTAAATCTTTAGCCGTTTGAAGTACGCAAACATGCGCTTCCATTCCAACAAGAATCCACTGCTTAACAGGACAAGACAGGATATACTCACGAAATTTAGAGTCGCCCAAACACGAGAAAGTTGTTTTAGTAAAGATTTGGAGATCTGTACCTTCTTCAAAAGCCATCTTTACTCCCAATGTCGTCGGTCCTAATCCTTTAGGGTATTGCTCTGAAATGATAATTGGCAATTTCAATAGGGAGCATCCGCGTACGGCTGTTGCTATATTTTGTACGACTTCGCAGCCTCTATCTACAGCAGCCACCAAGCAATCCTGCACGTCAATAACCAATAGGCCCGTGTGGGCCCTATCCAAAAATGAGACGCGCTGTTTCATCCTAATGCTCCTAAGGGACGGCCCCCGATCAAATGAAAATGCAGATGGAAAATTGATTGGCCGGAGTCAGACCCATTATTTGTAAGAAAACGGTAGGAATCTTCTATGTCAAATGCAAGCGCCATTTCCTGCGCAATTTCAACAGCTTCTGCAATCAGAGGAAGATCCTCTTTAGGCAAGGCCTGCAGATTAGAGAATTCTTTTTTCGGTATAATCAATAAATGCACCGGAGCTACAGGATAAAGATCCTTGATGACAATAAAACGTTCGTTTTCAAATACTTTTTCAGACGGGATCTCTCCACGGATAATCTTTCCAAATATTGTCGACATTATGAGTCCTTCGCATTCTTTAATGTATATTCCATCGCCTCAAAAGCTGCTTCACGGGTTTCCCAAACAGAGATAAAGCGTCCTTTATGACAAAAAACAGCACCCTCAATTTTAGAGACACGCTTTAAATCACCTTCTAAAAGTCCAGCCCATTCTTTCGGTAAGGGGATGCGCACTTCCATCTTCCTTTGGTAAGTAGGAGGAATGCCTCGGAGTTTCCAGTGTTCTCCTGCAGGCATAATCACAAACTTGGCTTTATGATTTAGTCCGCCCAAATCAAAAAATGCCTCTATCCAGGGGATACTTTTATCAAAAATTAAAAAGTCACCATTTTGGTGCATTGACTCAGCAACAAGGTTGCGACATTCTTTAATGTAGGAATAACGGTCATAAAGCCGTTTTAGATGCCCTAACGCAAAATCTAATGCATTAAAAAATGCTTCATTTTGCTCTAGCGGCGGTGCATCATTATGGATGGTATTGAAATTGGTGATAATATTGGAATATGTGCAGACACCGGGAATTTGCGGATCCCTGCCATTATCATGATCGTCTACTCCACTGATCAATACATTATTAAAGTGCTTATATAAATCGTTCGCAATAATGCCGGTCTCATTAAGGTATTCTAATACCATTCCGGCACTGCTCATCAGCCCTTGGTATTCTGCTTGATGATGATCGAAAAGATGCTTTTTGGGGTCATAAAAACCTCCCACATCACACACATAATCGCATGAAGCAAGTAATTGTGGATCACGCGTCCGTACTATATGCTCACGATCAACTAAATCAAAAAGTACCAACAGGGCGCATGCTGTCACCTCATCGGCATGAAAAGAGCCGTCATGCGTTCCTACTGAACGTGAAATAATTTTAGATTCTGCCATTGCTCAAAACCCCTAGAAAACAGTCTATATTGCCAGAAACCCCTAATAAATCCCAAATAGGAAGCGATTTATGAACAATTTATTATTCACTTATGATTAAGGCACTTGGGAAAAAATAATGACTAAAGCTAGGAGTGTGTGAAGTTTAAGTCTTTGATATTTAGATATATATAAATATCAGTCTGTCTTAAAGCCTTAAGCGTGTTAGGTCTGTGGGTTGTGAACAATTAAAAAAATGAACAATTTATCAACGGTTTTCCCACCGGAAACAGAGCTAAATTCCAGTGATTTAGGAAATTGTTTGAACAAAAGGCGTACAGTGTTGCGGCAAATTCTCTTTTAAGTTAAAAAAACAAGACCCTTTAAAGAAGAATTCCCATGAATAACGCCTTCCATCCTTTGATTTCTTATCATTACGACCTCGTCACCCCTGATGGTGTGGTTAAAGAAATCACCTTTATCAATGAAAAACATGCGCAAGCAATCATTCTCATTCAAGATATCTCCCCCTTGTTTGTGGGCTTTCAAATCGATATCCAGCGTGTCCTTTTTAATATCAAAAGTACACTTGCACAAGTCGGTGTGGATGGAATCAGCACCCATATTGAATTAGATAAAACCAGCCGCACTGCCCTAGTGCACGTCAACCTGAATGCGATAGGGGAGCTGGCTAAGGAAATGCTCCCTTATATTAAAGTAGGTGCTAAGATCGGTAAGCTTTTCGCCGCCGATGAAAGAAGGCGTGTCCGAAATCCTGACTATCTTTTCCGCATGTTCGGACGATCCGACCGTTGGGGCGCCCCGCTCCTATCCTTAGGGGGATTGCAAGGAAGCTCCGATCTAATCCTTGATAAAGTCGATGGAAGGACTGTGGCTTATCTTTCCTTGCAAAATGGTCGCGTCGAATATGGACCTACCGTACGCGGATTTCTCCCTACACTCGGTCTAGCTCTCAGCACTAACATCTCCACCCGCGACCTGCTTCGCCTCCACCAAGAATGGAAACCCCTTCACGCCCGCAATATAGAATCGGAAAACGAACTACTCCTTGTACGCACCCTACCCCTGCATATCCGTACTGTTTTTGGCAGAGTGATAGACGAATATTTATCTCCCGGCTATCACCATACTTCAGCATCCATATTACAGCCCGACACAAAGGCTTCAGGCGATATCTATGAACTTTATGGTCAATCGAAAAGAGAACTCACTGATATCCCCCTCGAATTTTACACGCTCGAACCCTACCGCGAACACGTTTTCTTCTCCGATCGCGATCAACTGCAAGCCTCATTGGAAGATCCTGAAGTCCTCTTCACTGCCTTCAGCACTGCATCAGGAGAACATGACTCCAGATCAGCTGTATTCATTGTCAAAGGGGACCAGCTGCTTAACCTAAAAACAGAAGATTGGGTCACTAGGGAAACACACTTCCATGATTTTCCCGGCCTGGCACAAGGCTCACGGCAAGCACTCATGGTGGAACGGTATATTCAACAACAGCCTTCTTATCCATTTCTAAAAGCTATCGATGATAACATTATCACCAGCCAGGGAATCCTTCTTACAAGATACTTCCCTTCACCCTTAATGAAGCGCATGCTTTTAGGCGATCAAGTACAAAGGCATCTGAAAGGAATTTACTTCCAATACCCGTCGATGTCATATGAAGGATTCTTCTCCGCTGAAGATAGGGCATTGCTCCATGACCTTGAGAAATTCGCAATCCCAACCTACTGGGTCGATCCCGTCACAAGAAATATCCTCCAATATACCCAAAAAGCCGGTTATGACTCCGGACTGTTTGTCCCTATCCACCAAGTAGACATGTTTATTAAGTCCACAGTGTTCGGAATTTATGGTTCTAATCTTCTGGAAGATATTTTCGAGCAAGAATTACGTGAACTGATGCAGGGATTATTGGAAATGCGCAATGAAGTAAACCACCCCATGTTACATCCAGGCGTCCCTTTATCGCTAGTAACAGGTGGCGGACCGGGCGCTATGGAAGTGGGAAATCGCGTCGCAAAAGAACTCGGGATTTTATCCTGTGCTAATATCGTGGACTTCCGTGTCAAGACAGGAGCAGTTGTCAATGAGCAAAGACAAAATGCCTATATCGATGCAAAAATGACTTATCGGCTGGATAAGCTGGTGGAAAGGCAAGCTGAATTTAATTTAGATTTTCCGATTTTCCTCACGGGAGGAATTGGAACCGATTTCGAATATAGCTTAGAAGAAGTCAGGCGTAAGATCGGCGTCACTGCAGCTACACCAGTGTTATTGTTTGGTTCTCCGGAGTATTGGAAAGAGAAAATAACAGCACGCTACAAGTGCAATCTTGCGGCAGGAACAATAAAAGGTTCCGAGTGGCTTTCCAATTGTTTCTATTGTATTCAGAACGCTAAACAAGGCTTAAGTGTTTACAGAGATTTCTTTAAAGGCGAGCTGCCTATCGGAAAAACCGGTCCGGTACTAGACGACGGCTTCGTTATCGTCAAGTAAGCTTGCAGGCAAGAAGTTGTCTGTGGAGAAGTTTTTGTAGCGTTTTTATGAACGCACACAGAAGTTCTACTGATAGCCTCTTACAGAACAAACTACTTCTGGCTTTCAGCAACCTTGTCGTTATAAAACGCGACACGCAAAAAGCCTGCTATTTCCCTAGGATTGACCTTTGCCTTTGGATCAAACTTGCCATTCGCAATTTTGATCAGATAATCGGGATGGGTCTTATAGACGATGTTGCGCCAAAAGTTCCTGTTGTAATTAGGATGACGTTCAAGAAAATCTTCCATTTCCTCATACGTAGGAACAGTCGAATCAATTTGACCGCCTTCTTTGAAATAGTTAAGCCAGCCAATAAGGGCTATCTCAACTTCTAAGGGGAGTGAACGGGATTTAGCAGCAAATTGATCTGCTTTAATAGTATCCAAATTGGCAACTAAATCTTTATAACTTTGGGGTGCATCTTTCCAGTTTTCAGGCTGCCATTCAGGCAGTACCTGCAGAAATTCTTTAAACGTGTCTAATGTAACTGTACGTACTATAGTTTCAGGTTTTAGGAGCCTAGCCCAAGTGTGGTATAAAAAGATAACTTCGGGAGGCGCTGCAACAATGTTTTCAGCTTCGCCCGGTATAATGGATACTTTGCCCTCAGTATAGTTAAACCCGGGCATATATCCTTCTTTCACGGGGACATTGGGGCGCATGTACTCTGAGAACTGCCATAAAAATAACGACATTTGACGGTTGGTCACCTGCAAGAATGGACTTTTCTCAATAGATTCCGTCCTTTCTTGCTGAAACCAATTAGCTGAGCCCCACAAAACGGCTGCAATACACGCTATAACAGCGAGCCAGATCCAAGGAGGAAATGGATCGCTGCTATAACTCTCCCGAATGAACTTACTTTCATCTAAGGAAGGTTTGCGGTCGAATTCACCTTGAGAAGGTCTGTGGTCGAACTCATCTTGCTCAGGCATAATAATCCTTTAGAAACCGTAAGATGCGCGAATGGAGAAATAATTCGTCGGTGTGCAGGACCACTGTCCTTCCACAGAGTAACCGTCATGATATTCTAAGAAGAATCTCAGACGCGGTTGTAAACAATTTGTTTTACCGATTTCATAACCAAGCACATAGGTAGCGTCAAAGTGGCGTTTGAAGTCCTTATTGAATCTGAAGTGCGCTGCAACAAAAGGCACGCGGTAGAGGTCATTACATATGTCAAGAATACCTAGAGAGGTGATACGTGCTTCAAAACCGCATTCGGAATAGAATCTACCAGTCTCAAATGAGCTGTCCTGTTCCAAAACTGCTCCTAAGCCTCCGTATAAACGTAGGTCGTTGAACCACTGATAGGAGATGAAAAAGTCAAGGTATTCAGCGCTGGGGTTACGTCGAACGAAGTGTGGGTGGTTGAGTAAGAATTCATCGCCCACGTGGGAGGAGATGTGGAATACTCTACCTCTAGCTGACCAATTCTCAAAAGCATAGTTAACATGGATACCTACATAATAGTCGGCATTCATTAGAGGAGAAGAGTAGGTGCATGGATCAAATACCGCCCATAAGCAGCCATCTAAATCTATCTGTAATTTATCGCCGCATAGCCATGCATTGCACCAGCCATAGACAGGGAAGGTATCAAAGTAGGAAACGTCGATGACATCTTTTGTAAAAGCTTGGTCATTATATCTCCAACCTACGGAATAAGTAATTTGGCGGGGGTCGGCGATCAATGGTCTGAAAAGGGGAGGACGTTGCGGCATCCATCCGCCTGTTAAGCAGCAAGGCCAGTTAGCTGTATCATCTACCCATAAGAAGTTTGGGCAGCAATAACGGGATTGTGTGTCGCAGCAGTCATAACCTTCAGAATACCAGTTTGCATCCTGTGAATAATAGCTGTCTCCTTGAAAATACTCTCCCCGGGGAAGATAAGCATCGCAAGGGGAATTACTTAAGTCAACCGTGTACGAGCTTTCTGAGGAGCAAGCAATTTGAGAGTTAGCAGATTGGTTGGAACCAGTGGCAGGTCCGTTGCAGCTGCAAGGTTTTCCGTCCATGCAACCGCAGTGGCTTTCGGCTGTGCAGTGACAGTTAGAACCCATGTCATTCGCGTGTAGTGAGCCCATCATCACAGTGACGAGTAAAGCAAAAAAAGAGAAAAATCGCATTATGTTACCTTACGTGTAAAGTATCGTGTACAGAGTAGAAATACGTACCATAAGGAAAGATATTTGTGGAAGAAAAATTTTAATTTGGTTTTCGCGAGATGTCCTTTGTCAAGCCCCGAAGTGTTAACTTTTTCCTTGCATCTTTAGCCTCAGCGTGCTATAATAAAAGCATGAAAAAGCCAACGCACCCCATAAACTCCAAAAGCAATTTTCAATGCTTCCATTCAGAAGCTAAAGCTCCTGCTTATTTCCCCGCGCTTCTTTCTCTTATCCTCCTGTGCCCCAAGGCACAGTAATAATATTTTGTTCCTACAGCTCTATAGATCAGAAAAAAATAAAATTAGTTTAAGAAGGAAAAAATAATGACCTCGTCTTTTTCAAATTCCCGTGCAATCGCCTGGACCGTTTGGATTATCGCTTCGGTATTTTATGCTTACCAATATATATTAAGAGTTATGCCCAACATCATGTTGGATGACATCATGCTGCAATTCGATATTGGCGCAGCTGCATTCGGCCAATTTTCCGGCGTTTATTATATCGGCTACTCCCTTATGCACTTACCTATCGGGATTATGCTTGACCGTTACGGTCCTAAGAAAATCATGACAGGCTGTATCCTCCTCTCCGTTTTGGGCTTACTTCCCTTGATTTTTGCAGAACATTGGATGTACCCCATCATAGGGAGACTTATGATTGGAATGGGCTCTTCCGCTGCGATATTAGGTGTCTTCAAAATCATCCGCATGACCTTTAGTGAAGAAAGATTTCCCCGTATGTTGAGCTTTTCCGTTATGATCGGTCTGATCGGCGCAATCTATGGCGGCGGACCTGTTAGCTATATGCGCGAAGTTTTCGGATACCATTCAGTCGTAGAATTGTTCGCCGTAGTGGGTGTAGTCTTGGCTGCAGTTACGTATTGGATTGTCCCTAACGTCACCAGTGCTCCTCAAACAACTGTGATGTCCGACATCAAAGAAGTTATCAGTAATAAACGCGTTGTTTGGTCCTGTATATTAGCAGGTATGATGGTCGGCCCTTTAGAAGGGTTTGCCGATGTTTGGGGTACAGCTTTCTTAAAGCAGGTTTACGGGTACGATGGTGCCGTTGCCGCTAGCCTCCCTTCCATGATATTTATTGGAATGTGCTTTGGAGCCCCGGTTCTTAGCTTTATTGCGGAGAAGATCGGCAGCTATTTGATGACTATCATTGTAGCAGGTGTGGTCATGGCCGCTAGCTTCTTTTCATTCCTCTACTGGCAGGTATCTCCTAGCGCTATCAGCATAAGCTTTGCTGTCATCGGCGTTTGCTGCGCTTATCAGATCCTCGCTATCTATAAAGCGTCCACATATGTGCGTGAAGGAGTTGCAGGATTGACAACAGCCGTAGCTAATATGATCATCATGATTTTCGGTTATGCATTCCATACAGCTATGGGAAGCGTGATTAATGCGATGGGTGGCCCAACAGTTTCCCTTGCATTGACTTATGGTGTGTCCGTTATTCCCGTCGCTGTTGCACTCGCTTCAGCTGGATTTATGATTCTATATGCTACTGAACCTAAAGATAAAACCCTCGTTCAACCCGTTTTGGCTGAATCGCTGGATTAGATCATAAGCATTGATTCAAGGGAGGGTCTTCGGATCCTCCTTTTAGAAATCCACGTTGCATTACTCATCATCGGCAATCTCACTGGTTGTGAACTCCTCGATCACCGGAAAATCTTCTAAGTTTTTTGAAATCGCTGATTGCAGAAAACTGCGCACCCACCAGAAAACATCATAATGCTGTACATTACGTCTCATCTTACGCATTCTTTTTTTGCATTCGCCGGGAGGTAGCATCAGACCTTTAAAGATGGTTTCAGCAACACCTTCCACATCATAAGGATTGATGAGCAAGGCCTCATATTGAAGGAAGGATTCTAAGTTAAATTCCGGGTTTAATACTTTCATGAAAACCCATTTTATGGACTTCTATCCTATGATTATTTGAGGGTCTTAATAGTGAAAGTATTAGTGTGAGATAGTCTCTAAGATGCCTTGTGATAAGGAAATTATCATGCACGAATTTGTAGCCTTTGCGGCCCATTTCATCCCTTAGCGCGGGGTTCTGCAACAGATAGCGGATGCGTTCAGCAGCACCTTCAGGAGTGTTAACCAGGAATCCCGTTTGGTAATTATGAACCTGCAGTCGAATACCGCCGCAATTACCGCCAATGACCGGCTTATTTTTCCAGAGTGCTTCTGTGACAGTTAATCCAAACCCTTCTTTAACAGATTTTTGAATAACAATATCGGCAGCCCTTTGCAAGGCATTGATGGTGAGGTGTGAGTCCGGGGGAAGATAGAGAATATGGATATCGGGATCGCTTTCAGCTGCTGCTTTAACCTCCCTCAATACCATTTCCCCCTCCGGATCATCAGGGGCGCCGCCTCCAGCGAGAACTAACTGTAGGCCATGATTGAATTTCTTCGCTAGGCGGTAAGCTTCTATTACACCGATGGGATCTTTGAAATAATCGAAGCGAGAGACTTGCAAGATCATATTCCTATTAGGATCTATGCCAAATCTAGGGAAAATATCTTTGATCTTATCCTCGCTCAAAGGGATATTTTTCTCGTTGAAGGGGTCTATACTCGGCGGTATCAAATAAATAGGGTGGGGGAGCGGCTGTACATAATCCACTAAAGAGAAAATGCTGGCATCGTAATGAACTACAAATTGCCGCAGAAATTTCCATATAGCCCGGTTAGGATTGGATGCATCTATATGGCAGCGCCAGATCCATTTATTTTGTCTTTTAGGAAATGCTTCAATAAGTGCTGCAGGTTGTGGATCATGAATAAACACCACATCAGCATTTTCAAGATGGGGGCGCAGGCGCTCAGCATTCTCCTCATTGATTTCTTTGTAAACTTTTAGCAAATGGGGATGGGGGATAATCTGCTTATAGCCTTGAATAGCATTATGAAATTGTTTTGTGCATTCAAAGAAATCCGCATTACCTGTAATGACTTCCCATTGGGTTTCTATGCCTAAAGCTGAAGTCAAATGGGTCATTGTCATCAAAATCTCAGCAACCCCTCCACCGGATTTGGTCGAATTCACATGGAGGATTTTTTTCCCTTTTAATATTTCTCCCATCTGCAAAAGTTCAGAGATGATCTCATCCCCCACAACTTCCCTGTATTGATCTAAGAGATTAGTCATGGGGCTCCTTGAAGTATTCGTTTGCAATGCGTGCTAATTCATCTTTAAGTTGAGTCAACGATAAGAAATAAGGATCAATAACTTGAATTTCCTCAATAAGACCCTCATACTTAGTTCCAAATTGCCTCAACCATAACGTAAAATCGTCTGTTTTTTCCGCGGTCCGTAGTCTAGAATCAATGAAATGATAGAAAATACTATTAGGGGACAGTTGGGGAATAATCTTTACTAATTCTTCGGGTGTCTTTATCTCTAACGAGCTGTCAAATACCACAATGGTAGAACCTACAAAATGAAATTGATCTTCTTTCCTTGTCCACAATACAATTTCATAATTGTCTAAACGCTGTTCGATTGTTTCTAATAATTCTTGTCTTAACAGCTCTAAGTTTTCAAATTCCGTAGGGTCAATGATGCTTAGTTTCTCTGCTAATATTTGATCATGCAGCCTATGGTATACCCAGCTCGCAAAGTCATTGTGATGCTGGGTATGCACAAACTGTGTATTCATCCTGTCGCCCCAAAAGTGGTGGTATAAGCAGCCCTCCTCCACTGTTGCTATTTTGTCACGTAATTCTTGAAGCGAACTAGCTCGTTCCCCTGTAGCAATAGAAGCTAAGGAGCAATTTTTAACATAAAAAATCTGGGATGGTAATTGCTCAAGGCCCATATGACCACTTTTGGCTACTGCATAATTTAAAAATATTTATTTAACAATCTCTTTGTTATACGTGGGATCTATGACGCTTGACACACAAGTAGGATAATGACTGTAAAAAGAAAATACCCTATCGGGGCAGAAATCTTTCCGGAGGGAGTCCACTTTAGAGTTTGGGCGCCCGATCATAAGAAGGTGGACCTCGTCATCGAGAAACCTGAAGCCGAGCCCATCTATCTCCCTATGGAGAAAGAGAAAAAAGGATATTTTTATCTCCTCACAGATCTGGCCGCAGAGGGCACATATTACCGTTTTCGATTGTCCGATTCGCAAACTTTTTTTTCAGATCCTGCCTCAAGATGCCAACCACAAGGGCCGCATGGATTTTCTTGTGTGGTCAATCCTCATTACCATTGGACAGATAATGAATGGAAAGGGGTCGCCCCCCAGGGACATATTGTCTATGAACTCCACATCGGAACCTTCACGCAAGAAGGCACTTTCGCAGCCGCAACAAAAGAACTTACATCCCTTGCTAACTTGGGGATCACCTTGGTTGAAGTCCTGCCGCTAAATGATTTTCCCGGCCACTTTGGATGGGGATACGATGGCGTCAACCTCTTTGCTCCTTCACATCAATATGGGACACCAAAAGACTTAAAAAATTTTATCAATAGAGCCCATCAACTGGGCATCGGGGTTGTGCTCGATGTTGTTTACAATCATCTAGGCCCTGAAGGCAACCAAATGATCAGCTTCGCTAAGGAGTATCTAAGTGATAAATTCTCTACCGACTGGGGTAAGGCGATCAATTTTGACTCTCAGGAGTCACGTAATTATTTTCTCACCAATGCCGAATATTGGATTCAAGAATATCACTTTGATGGCTTAAGAGTGGATGCAACTCCCTGGTTTTTTTGCTCTACTCCTGTGCATATATTGCAAGATCTGACTCGCGTAGTGAAAAAAGCGGGTGGCAAAAGGAAGACGATTACTATTGGTGAAAATGAACCGCAGGATACAAGACTGTTAAAGCCTTACGAGGAAGGAGGCTACGGCTTTGATATGTTGTGGAATGATGACTTTCACCATAGCGCTGTTGTAAGGCTCACGGGGAAAAGAGAGGCGTATTACACGGACTATTTAGGCAGCCCTCAGGAGTTTATCTCCTCCCTAAAATACGGATTTCTTTACCAAGGTCAATACTACGATTGGCAAAAAAAGCCGCGCGGAACTCCCAACTTGAAAATACCGCGCCATTCGATGGTGATTTTTTTGGAAAACCATGACCAGGTAGCCAATTCTGGTTATGGCTTACGACTACACCAGAAAGCGGATCCAGGTATCTATAAAGCCCTTTCAACACTGCTTCTCCTGAGTCCTAACACACCACTTATCTTCCAAGGGCAGGAATTTAATTCATCACAGCCCTTCTACTATTTTGCCGACCATGCGCCGGATATCAGCCCCCTTGTTAAGACAGGAAGAAAAAATGACTTAGCGCAATTTCCACGCCTCGGTACCTCCGAAATAAGAAAAGTCCTTCCGGATCCCGGCAACCCTCTGACCTTCACTAAAAGCAAGCTCAACCACAATGAAAAAGACAATGACCCCAAAATATTAAACCTCTATAAAGACCTTATACAGCTTCGAAAGAAGGATCCAATTTTTAGTATCATGCAAAACCTCTCTATAGATGGCGCTGTCCTAGGTACTGATGCTTTTCTGATACGCTATTTCGGAGAGGAAAAAGGAGACCGTGTCCTTATCATAAATTTTGGCGCTGACCTTTATCTAAATCCCTCTCCTGAACCACTCTTAGTGCCAGGATTAGAACAAGAATTTGAGGTTCTTTGGTCCAGCGAGTCTTTGTGCTATGGGGGCGAAGGAACTCCTCCCATAAACATTCCTTATTGGAAGATCCTAGGGCATTCTGCAATCGTCCTTGCAACTAAACCTATTGGAAAGAGAAAACGTAAAATATGAAGATAGCCGTTACGAAAATAGATAGTTGCCGCCCGGAGCAGGTTCTCTTTGATGAATGGCTTATTACCAATGGCCTAGGTGGATTTGCTAGCGGTTCTCTCTCAGGCGCTCCGATGCGCAAATATCATTCTCTTCTTATTGCAGCTTTGCCTAATCCCTATGGCCGCACCAATATGCTGAACTATGTTGCTGACGCTGTCATCCTTGCTGATAAGACGGAAATTCAGCTTACTCAGCTAAGAACCAAAGACAATAAAGACCTGAATGAAAGCCATTTAAAAGAAGTCCGCTTCGAAAATGGTCTTCCAACGTGGGTATATGACTGCAAGGGCGTCATTATCGAAAAAAGCCTCCTGCTGATACACCGTCAAAATACACTCCATATTTCCTATAAGCTTGTCACTGAAGATGCAGATCCCATTCAGATCAAATGGCAGCCCTATTTCCATTTCAGAACTAACGAACAGTCTGTTAACTCGGTCATTCCGGATGAATCCTATACCGTCCATGCTAAAGATTTCCAATACGAGATCGAATGTCCCAACTATCCTCCTTTAAGGATATATAATAGCTCGCAAGCCCCCTTTACGCTTGATTCTCAAGTTCTTGACGAAGTCTTCTATGAAATTGAAGCCCAAAGAGGATATGAGTCTCTGGGGAATCTCAAAAGCCCCGGCTACTTTCTGATAAATGTCCAGCCGAAGAACAGGGAAACTATTATTGTTTCTACAGAATCGTGGAACAATATCTTTGCGCTGACTTCGCGTGAAGCATGGGTGACAGAAAAACTTAGAAAGAAAAGCCTCCTAAAAACGTCCGGAGAATCTAAAAATCCTATCATCTCAAAGCTTGTATTAGCTGCAGACCAATTCATTATCACTCCCACAACTCGTTATGAGGATATGATACGCTTGCAAGCACTGGGGGAAGAGTCAAAAACCGTCATAGCTGGATTCCCATGGTTTACAGATTGGGGACGAGATACGATGATTTCACTAGAGGGTCTCACCTTAGCTACAGGAAGAAGCCGTGAAGCCTATTCGATTCTTCATACTTTCGGCCATTATATTAGAAATGGCCTTATTCCTAACATGTTCCCTGACGGAGAAAACCAAGGGATTTATAATACCGCAGACGCTACCCTCTGGTTTTTTCATGCCATCGACAGATATATTCAAATAACCAAAGATGAAGATATTCTTGAGTTTCTACTGCCTAAACTTTCAGACATCATCCAAAACCATATCAACGGCACACTTTTTGGAATAAAAGTGGATACCGATGGACTCCTCATCCAAGGCCAAAAAGGTGTGCAGCTCACCTGGATGGATGCCAAAGTAGGGGATTGGGTGGTTACTCCACGTAGAGGTAAAGCTGTAGAAATCAATGCCTTATGGTATAATGCCCTTAAATTGTATGAGAAATGGTCAGGTAAAAAACAAGATATTGCTGAACAGTGCCGTGCATCCTTTAATACCAAATTTTGGTTCGGGGAAGGGAACTATCTATATGACGTTATTGAAGGCGAAAATGGGAATGATTCCGCTTTAAGGCCCAACCAGCTTTTTGCTATTTCCCTTTCAAATCCTATTTTGGAGCAAGAAAGATGGAAGCAAGTTCTAAACATTGTCACTGAGCATCTGTATACCCCTTTCGGCCTGCGTACTCTATCACCCTCCCACCCGGATTATAAAAGGGATTATGATGGAGATCTTTATGCCCGTGACGCCGCCTATCACCAAGGAACGGTATGGCCATGGCTTATCGGTCCTTACATCGATGTGATGCTCAAAGTCAATCCTGATGATTTAGAAAGTGCCAGGAAGGCCCTCAAAGGACTTGTGGATTACCTCGACAGCAACTGCATGTCCACAATCGGTGAGATCTTTGATGCGGACGCTCCTTACAAAGCTAGAGGATGCTTCGCCCAAGCTTGGAGCGTAGCTGAAGTCCTCCGCTGCTTAAATAAAGTAGGGATGCAAGATACCTCAAAGGATAACTAAAACGTTATGAAAAACTGGCTTTGCAGATAAAATCCAACAACTCAAATGGAGGGTCCGATACCGGCTCTCCAGATCAGAGATATACATCCTTAACCAGAGCAAAAAGCTGCTGAAATGGAAGAATTGACTGCTGAAAAAATGCTTTGGACTTACAGGAAGGGTAATTATCCCTTCGGACCTGATAATGTATTCCAATACTTTCAAAGCGTTCTACCGGCTAAGCAAGGAGAGTGTGCTGTTTTAAGCGATTATGGATAAACATTCCCAAGTATATGAGTGCGGATACTTGTCGCCACTTTCATAGCCCTCGATTACTCGAGGGCATCTTACACAATGTATATTACCAAGTCTATGGGTCCTCGATAAGTTGAGGACTAACAAAGCTGCGACAAGTCGCAGTGCTCCAATACTAGAGAACGTTTCGCTTCGCAAAATAGAATTATCGACATGAACATTTTCATAAACATCTCAATAATATTATTTGAACCCGCCCGAAATGAACCACGTTTCACCTGTAATCCATGTGGAGTCGTCTGAAGCTAAAAACACAACAGCAGGTGCGATATCACTAGGTTGACCTATTCTACCCAGCGGTGTTTTAGATTCAACTTCCCTACGCACGTCACTTTCGGTAAACCCGATCTTGTGCACACCTTCAGTTTCCACCAAACCGGGATTTATCGAGTTAACACGAATCTTTCGGCTGCCTAACTCTAGCGCCAGGGTCTTGGTAATGCAATCGACAGAAGCTTTTGTAGCAGAATAGACTAAGGAACTCGGAATAGGCGATGTACCTGCTAGAGAACCGATGTTAATAATGCTTCCACCTTTGTCGCCAAAATGCTTGGCTGCTTCCTGAGTGGTAAGTATTAGACCTAAAACATTCAAATCAAATAGCTTATAAAAATGATCTTCTGTAACTTCCTCTAGCATCGCAAATTCGTATATCCCTGCATTATTCACCAGAATATCCACTTTTCCATAGGCTTTAGTAGATTCGCTAAAGAGACGTAGAATATCTTTTTGTTGACTGACATTTGCATGTACGGCAATTGCTTTGCCCCCTTTGCCAACAATCTCTTTAACTATCTTGTCTGCACCTTCTTTGCTCGAAGAATAGTTAACAATGACAGAAGCGCCTTCAGCTGCTAATTGTAAAGCAATTTCAGCTCCTATGCCTTTTGATGCTCCGGTAACAATCGCTACTTTGCCGCTAAGTTTTTTCGTCATGTAATTCTCATAGATAAATGATGTATTCAACTATTTTTAATACTTTCGTGCCATATTCCATAATTAGCTTCAAGTCATTGTTATAGGTTTTCATCAAGATGAATAACGAAAACTATGAAAGCACTTCAAAAAAATGATTTTATATTTTCATGATTTTTGTTATGCGGAAATAGAACGAAAAGAGGTGAACCATGAAGTACAGGTTATTGCTTATTATTTTCGCAGGAACAACGCTAACAGGTTGTAGCGGTATCAATGAAACATTCAGAGCATTGGAATCCAATCGTCAAGCTATCGACTATAGCACAATGGTGATTGAGCAAAACATCCAAGCCATAGAGCAAAACATCCAAGCAGTTGAAGCTGCTAATGTCAAGATTGAAGAAAACCGACGCCAGTTAGAAGCAATCAATAATGAATTAAAAAAAGTGGGTGAGTCCTAGGAACCAACTTAGAACTTAACCATTGGAGGATTACCCATGAAATCATATTTACTATTGATTCCGATTGCAATTTGCTGTCTTTCAAGTTGTCAGATCGTAAGCAAAATGAATTGCCTTGTGAATTCAAGTACAGAATCTATCGAGCAAAACAGAGAAGCTATTGAAAGAAGCAACTATGCAATCGATAGAAGCACTCAAGCTATCTATCGCAATGCTGCTCTTGTGGATGCAAGTAATGCTGCAATAGAAGAAAACCGCAGACATATCGAAGCTGCAACTGCAAATTAAGCTGTCTTAGATAAGTGTTTGTGTGAAAGGACGAACCTAGGTTCGTCCTTTCAAGATTTTACCGGCTCTATTGTAATAAATTGTCGCGGTTTACAGGGCTTTTCTCCCCAAACCACACATTCCATATACCGGCTGCAAGATCTTTATTGACAACGCTGCCTACTTTGGTACCGTTGAAGTCGACTTCAATGTATCCACCGGGCAGCCATTTAATAATTGTAGTATCGCCCTTTCTTACAGGTTGATTGAAGAAAGAAAGAAACTGGCCAACATCATTTTTAAGCTGTCCTTGTGCATTGGGTAAGGATTTTTGTAGGGATTCGCGGTAAGTTTCCTGGATTTTATCCACACCCACCTCGCGCTGCCATTTCATCGTCACTTGCTTAGCATTATTATCATTCAGAATAGCCTTGAGAGTGTCACTTTTAGTTTGAGCAGCACCTTTTTGCAGATAGCTGGCTATGCTGTAAACCTTGATGAATAGTTTTTTTCTAGTTGCCACTCCGGTTGCAGTCAAATCGTACTGCTTACCGTTATAGCTAATGCTGATATCCTTTGGGAAGGATTCGCCTGTAGCTGAGTCAGTCAGAGTCCCTTGTGCACATAGGCTCAAAGAAAACATGCAGAAAAACACGGAGAAAAATTTGATGAGCATAGATTTCATAACCACTCCTTTGTAGTCATAAATCTCATCTTATCAAAATAAAAAATGAATTCAAAATTTCTTTTGTATATAAAAAATTCACCTAAGAGAAACTCCCTAGTATGAAAAAATATGACGCCATCATTATTGGATCCGGACCAAACGGACTCGCAGCAGGAATAACTCTTGCTGAAGCAGGGCTTACTACTGCAATTTTTGAAGCAAAAGACACTCCCGGCGGAGGAATGCGTTCAGCTGAATTGACTTTGCCCGGATTTACTCATGATATTTGTTCAGCTATCCATCCTTTAGGGATCGGCTCTCCTTTTTTCCGCACTCTACCCTTGGAAAAATACGGCCTTACCTGGAAATTTCCCGTCACGCCTCTAGCCCACCCCTTTGATGACGGAACAGCAGCAATACTTGATCGGTCTCTAGAAACCACCATCCAATCGCTGGGAATAGATGGAACTGCATATCAAAAACTCATGGGCCCACTCATTGACCATTGGGATATATTAGTTAACGATCTTTTGGCTCCGCTGCATTTTCCACAACATCCGATAGCCCTGGCGCAATTTGGCTTGCAAGCACTTCGTTCTGCACAAGGAACGATTAACAGCAATTTCAAGGCTAAATACGCGCGAGGACTTTTCATCGGATTAGCCGCCCATTGCAATCTTCCTCTAGATAAATCCATAACAGCCGCTTTTGCTTTTATCCTTGGAACTCTGGGTCATGTCATCGGATGGCCCACGCCTGAAGGTGGATCCCAAAAACTGGCCAATGCCTTGGCAGCATACTACAGCTTTCTGGGGGGGCAGATCTTTACCGGGCATTTCATTACATCTTTAGATGAGCTTCCGCCTTCAAAGACCATTCTATGCGATATTAGCCCCAAACAATTACTGGATATTGCCGGAGATCGGCTGCCTTCAAAATATAAACAGAAACTTCAAGCCTACCGCTATGGCCCCGGAGTCTGTAAAGTAGATTGGGCGCTTAACGCACCTATTCCGTGGAAGTCCAAAGAATGTCAAAAAGCCGGAACCATCCATTTAGGGGGAGAAGCCGAATCGATTATCCTTTCTGAAAAGGAAGTTTGGGAAGGAAAACATCCAGAAAAACCTTATGTCCTCATCGCCCAACAAAGCCTCTTTGACTTAACCCGGGCCCCACAAGGAAAACATACCGCCTGGGGGTATTGCCATGTTCCGCGTGGCTCAGAAAGGGATATGACACAGCAGATTGAAGGACAGATCGAAAGGTTTGCTCCCGGTTTCCGTGACTGTATCCTGGCACGCCACGTGATAAAAGCATCCGAAATGGAAAATTATAATCCAAATTATGTGGGGGGGGATATTAACGGGGGTGTGCAGGATATCTATCAACTTTTTAAAAGGCCGACTTCCTATTTTAATCCCTATTCCACTCCTGTAAAAGGACTGTATCTTTGTTCCTCTTCCACCCCTCCAGGTGGAGGAGTGCACGGCATGTGCGGCTATCATGCCGCCCAAGCCGTTCTGAAAAATTTCTAAGCTAATATCCCTATGAAAATGCCAAGTCCGCATAACGCTGTGGATGCAAGCTTGAAATCTTCATGATACAATCTGTTCGCCCAGGCATTACAAAAAACAATAGTAGATACAGCAAAACAAGGAAATAAAATGGCCTTTTCTGACGGAACAGCAAACTTTGTTGCTAAAAGCAATAGGCAGGTTGATCCAAAATTGAATAGGCCGCCTAAGAGGCCAAAGGATACCTCAGCTTTTGAAAAGCCTCTCTTCTCACAAGCAAAGAAAATGCTCTGTAAAAAGGTACCCATCCCAAATAATCCTGGCATAAACCAAATATCCTCAGCTCTATTGACGGATAAAAATGAGAAGAAGACATCTTTACCTTCGCACTCAAAGAGTACGCAACGCGCCTGAATCAGTGTCAAAGCGACAATCTGTACGAAAAAGCATGCAAAAGCATAAATAAGCCATGTTTTAGAAGTTTTCTCCTGATCATTATTGTCGCCGCGTACGCCTAGAAAAAGTCCGGCAAGCACCAGCGCAACTCCGGCGCACTGCATAAACGAAAAAGAAAAACCGAAATCCGATCCGAAAAAGAAAAATAACAATAATCCGGGAAATACCGCGCTCGTATTTTGAATTGCAAAAGTGAGTCCTGAAGGGCCTTTGGTAAGTGCTTTGGATGTCAAAAGCATGAGCGAGACATTCAAGACTCCTACCAAAGCACCAATAGCCAAAACAATATAATTAGGTTTCTGGGTAAAAACTTCAGGATAGAAAATTAAGGAGGTTAGAAATGAGAAAAAATAAAAAACCAATAGGTATCCATTAGGGCTTGTTGCATCCCCGTTGGATGTAGAATATTTACGGTAGGATAAGTTAGCTAAGGAAGCTGAACCTGCTGCTGTAACAGAAAGTAATATAGAGTTCATTATTAATTCCTACTTAACATTTAAATAGTCCAGAATTAATAAATTCTACTAAATATTTGTAATCAAAGCAAATTATATGTCACATAAATAATATTTGAAATAATAATAAATTGAATTGTAGCTACAGAAGCGCATCTCCAACCTATATACATATTTTGGGGATAAGGATTTCAAGAACTTTTTTGCTTATTTGGAACGAAACATGTCCGTTAAGGATCTAGCGTCCTGAATGGCATAACCCTTCTCATCATTATCAAAGTAACAAAACACCGATGCCTCTTTCGACCAATTCATAATCCTTTTTTGCCACTCCCTAAGGCCCTCTTTTCCATAAGAACCTTGATACGCTTTCTTTGGACCGTGCAATCGTAAATAAGTAAAATCTGTAGTAAGCACTTCAGGAGTTAAGCTTCCGGTTAAATCCGTAATGCATAATCCGATCTGTTTTTGAGCTAAAAGTTCATACACCTCTTCCACAAACCATGATTCATGCCTGAATTCAAACACATACCTATAATCAGGGTGGAGCCAACTCAAAAACTCAGTAAACCTCTCAGAATTTTTATGAAATGTCGGGGGTAATTGGAAAAGGATAGGGCCTACCTTTGGCTTTAACACCTCCACATTTTTATAAAAGTAATCCAAACTTTCTCTGCAGTCTTTAAGCCTTTTCAAATGCGTGATGTAGCGGTTTATTTTAAGCGAGAAAAGAAAGTTATCGGGAACCTGATCATACCAATTATGAAAAGTAGAAATGCTTGGAGTCCTATAGAAAGTCGAATTGATCTCCACTGTAGGAAAGGCTTCAGCATAAAAGTTAAGCCATTCGCCAGTCTTTAAACCCTCAGGAAAAAAGATTTCCTTCCAATGAGCATAAGACCACCCCGAAGTACCAATATGGATTAAAGGTTTCTGTTTGGTATTTTTTGGCATACGCGGTCTCAATTTCATTCTTGTTAAAGCAGTTCATCGATATACCTATGGACCGGTGCTTGTCGCTTCATCAAAATTCAATATCTCGGAATTAGGCTTAGTAAAGGGATAGGGAATTGTTCAATTCCCTATCGTGATAGATCTATTAATGCCGGCTTCTAGAATATCTTCTGGATTCAGACTCTTCTTCATCATTCCTAGAATATCCTTCATAGAGGTCAACGTCTTCTTCATCGTCTTCTTCATGATGATATCTAGACTCGATAGGGTCGTTTCTTTCTTCTATCTCATCCAATTCAAACTCATCCTCTATTTCATAGCCTGGATGAAAAGGACGCCCTCTCATTTCACGTTGGTTATCATAGTCAATCCCCCAACGCTCTTCATACTCTCGTTTTGCGGCCTCTCCATATCCTTGTCCGGGATGAGACCTTTCACTATAGCTTTCATAGTGTGGAAGATCATTCACATCATCATTGGGATGATAACGATTTAATTCTCTTCCTCTCATAGCATCTTCACGCCCACGACTATGGGAAGGATGGTTGCCATGGCGGTCATAACGATCTTTTTCATAAGGATAGTAAATGCTTCCTCGATGTGAGTCAGCGCCTCTGCTTATATCTTCACGATTTCCGCGCACATGCGAAGATCTATTGCTTTCACGGCCAAATTGCTCATAGCCATAATTTTCGTTATAGCTATTTCCACGATCACTCGGACCACGTCTTTCTGCTTCTTGATGTCTAGAATTGCTTCTTGCAGGAGTTTGCCCGCCTCTACTATAGTCTTTGTTGGGTGCTCTACGAGGTTCCGTTCCACGTCGATATTCTTCAGAACGGTTTAAATTATCTTGTGAACTCCTGCTGCCTAAGCGCGCCTCAGCTCCGCGACGGCCAGCTTCGTAACGACTTAAGCTATCAGGTGCTTCTCTGCTTCTTGGTGCAAACCTGTCATCTTGAGAACCTCTTCTGCCAAAGCTCTCCTGGTTTCCATAGTTATCCCAGAGAGTGTTTGTTTCGCTACGTCTTGCTAGCGAACGATCTCCACTTTGTGGTGATTTGCTGCTTTGACGTGCATGATTTTCATAGCTTTTACCCCAGCGAGCTTCCGCACCTTTACGTCCGGCTTCTTCTCTGCTCATACGTCCTGTATTATTGCTGGAAGACGTTCTTGATTGTTGTGAACTATTCGTTTTTTTATTGGATGCCATAAAACCTCCTAAAGTGAGAAGAGGAGAAATTACAATGCCAAATTGAGTTTTGCGGAATAAATACGTGTGCTGAGATAAATTTGTAAAATTCACCTCGAGGATGTTGTAAGGTGCAAATGCAGCCTTACCTTGGCTATATTGATTTGATTTTATTTTGTAAAGGTAAACGATAACTTAGGCAATCATCCTACTGCGCAATATTAAACTTCTTTCGAAAGAAGTCTAATGTACTAAAAGGGTCACTGCAATTCCCCACATCATAAAAGCTATTGCAGAATCAATAATCCTCCAAGCAGATGATTTTTGCAATAAGGGCGAAATCAGCCTTGCTCCAAAAGTAATAGTAAAAAACCAAACAAAGGAAGCACTGATTGCTCCAAAGGCAAAGAATATCTGTTCGTCCAAGGGCTGCTGAGAGGCAATACTTCCTAACAAAATCACAGTGTCTAAATAGACATGCGGATTTAATAAACTTAATGCCAATAAAGATACCGTAGTCCTTTTAACAGAGGATTGGATGTGTTCTTCTAAGCCGCACGCTAGTGAATGCTTTTTAAATGCGGATCTCATCGATGCGATCCCATAAAATACAAGAAAGGCAACAGCCAAATATTTGGTCATAGTGAGAAATAAGGGATAGTCATGGATATATTGCCCAAACCCCACTACTCCAAAAGTGATTAAAAAAGCATCTATTACTGAACACAACAATGCTGTAAGTAGCAAGTGCTCTCCTTTTAAGCCTTGCTTGATAACAAAAGCATTTTGAGCTCCTATAGCTATAATTAGACCGCAACTAGTGCTAAAGCCTTTTATCAATGCCAGTAAAATCCCCATACAAAACCTCTTCTGAAAGTAGCTATCAGAATAAGTGATAAATAATCATAAGTAAAATTAATAAAAATCATGTATCATTAGAAAAACTTATGAGGCAGTTATGCTGGATTATAAAGGGATTGAAGCGCTTTACACCGTTCAAGAACTGCAAAGTTTTGAAGCAGCCTCAAAAAAATTGCATATCACTCAATCTGCAGTATCTCAACGCATAAAAAATCTGGAGTCTTTCTACGGAGAACCTGCCCTAATTAGGACCCTCCCTTACAAACCTACACCGCTCGGAGAACGCCTCATTGGTCACTTTAAACAGCTTCAGCTCTTAGAAGATACCCTGCAGCAAGATCTTAACCCAGTAGAAGTCAGACCTCGCATTTCCATAGCAATCAATCGGGATAGCTTGGAAACCTGGTTTCAGGACTTTTTAGATCAAAAACATATCTTTGAAAATATATTGCTGGAAATTATTGCTGATGATCAAGAGCTTACTTTAGACTATTTTAAGAAGGGGATAGTTTCCGCATGCCTTTCTACATCATCTAAAGAACTTCCAGGATCCAAAGCTGTATTTTTGGGACATATGGACTACTTTCTTGTTTGTTCACCCGGCTTTGCAAAAAAACATTTTTCTAATCATCCAATACAAAAAAGCCTGCTTTCAGCTCCGGCAATCAAATTCGATTCCAATGATAAAATGCATGAAAGGTATCTCGAAAAATTCTTTGGCATTAATGGAGCAGAATTAAGTTTTAATGTTGTCCCTTCAGTAAGAGGATTTAAAAAATACTCTATGCAAGGTTATGGCTACGGTCTTATTCCGAGGATTGATATAGAGTGCGAGCTAAAAAACAATCTATTAATACATCTGGAAAAAGATAAGCTTTGGTCTGTACCACTTTACTGGCACTTATGGGATATTGATTCCACATACTATAGAAAAATTAATCTAGAGATTATTCACTATGTGAAAACTATGCTGTCTTTTTAATCGAATCTTATTCTTATTGTTTTATTTTTGTAAGTTAATTATAATAAGTTTTTTATTTTTTTGGTTGTTATGAGTTTTAATGATTACACCTTAAATCCGGAAGATTATACGTGGTCTAATGCTTTATTGTGGGGTAACTGCCTGGGCCACTATCAAAAATGTTGGACCGGGAACTTAGATGGACGCATTGTCCATGCTATCTTAACAGCCCTAGAAATTATACCTGGCATTGGACAAATAATTTCCATCGCCGAAAAAATCTTATATTCTCTGTTCTTATCAGAGTCCGCATCGACGTATGATCCATTAACAACATCTCGGAAATCTCAGCTAATTAACGCGCACAAAGGCTGGCAGCGAGATTTACAAAAAGATACTTCTACTGAAACCTTTAATCAAATCCAAGTGCTAGACCAAAACATTCGCAGCGGTGGTTATGAAGAATGTGGATTCCACGCCTTGAAAAATGCATTAGTAGGAGTAGCCGTTGCTCACAAAATGGGGGGAATATCAGCGGATGATTTTAATAACCCGGACTTCTACGATAGCTTCCACGTTTTTGTAAAAAGCTATAAAGAAAATTGGAACGAAGGCGATGCATCCATTGCAGTGCTCAATACAGCTTTGATGGAACTTTCAAAAAAAGATCCTTCCGAACTGGATGAGACAAAAAAAACGATCGCTACCCTCTATAGTCAAAATACAATAAGCCTTTTTAATCTCTCTGATGATCGGCTTGTAGGTGGTCAAGACCATACAACCCTGGATTTTGCAGCTAATCTTTTTAATGTCTTCAAACAGCAGGGACCTTTCACCCACGGTTTTGTCATAGGCTATAATGGGCATTGGTATACCCTCATCTTAGAGAGAGATAACTCAAAGCGCTATCATTGGTCTGGATGTGACTCTAATAATCCTAACTCAAAAAACCTATACTTTCTAAAAAACTTTCTTGAGAAGATCATCTTAAATCCTTATTCAGCAGAACAAACTACTTTTGATATCTATTGGAAAGCTATTGGGGAATGGATTTTAAAGAAAAGCTCCTGGCTTGATGAAAAGGGGGCTTTCTCCTTAAAAGAGGATAAGAAATCCTTATTAAATAAGGCTTCCAGGGATGATTATGTGTTGCGTATTGTTAACACTTTTTATTTCATGAAGCGTGTCGGCTGGATAAAGCAAAACAACCCTTCTAATATTAAATCTCCTCTAAAATGTTTACTTAAGCTTGCTCTCTGTTTTGAAATCCACTCTAAGAATAGCTCCGAAAAAGCTCAGCTTAAGAACATTTGCGAGGAACTTCAGAAATGTTTTCAATCCCTTATGGATCCGGTAATCAAAGATAAAATGTTGGCTAATCTGCCACAATTTATTAGTAATCAAGAATTCGCAAAAACCTACGCACGCCCGCACCTGGATCAACTAAAGCCAAATGAGGTTAATTTACCCATACCATTGAGCAGTCCTCCTAAGGAAATTACCCACTATTCTAAAGCTATCTATCACGCGTATAATGCCGAAGGGATCAACGACTATGAGTGGGGGTGTGCTTGGCGTGCCATTCAAACATGTTTAAGTGCTTATAAAATTAAGAGGTCACTTAAAGAGCTTTTTCATTTATTTGGCACCCTAGAAAACTTAACCCAAATCTATAAAAATAAATACCCTCAGAAAAATTTGCCTCAGACAAAAGTTTTTGCTCCGTTTGACCTTTCTAATGGGTGGGCGGAACCTTTTATAGGGCATCTCATAATGCACTTTTATGGTATCGAATCCGAATTATTATTCATAAATGCTCTCCCTAGATGCTACACCCCTAAAGAGGTCTTTCCAAAAGAGGGTCTCCTTTTCTCTGCATTCAAAGAAATGCTTGCCTCACATTTTGCCAAAACTAATCCAGCTCCAATGATGATAGATGATGGAAAATTTACTTTTAATATCGTGGGAGTAGGTTTTGAAAATGAAGACACACTGTTGTGGGTCGCCGATCCTCATATCAAAGAAGGCGTAAATACTGTCGAGAACCTCTCTTCTCCTGTGGGACTTTACACAGTCAGGCTAAATCATTTAGGTGAGCAAACCTATTCTTCGCTTGACGCAGAAGACAAACATAAAATCCCTTCTCTATACCTGCCCTCTATTTATTATGGCATCGCATTCAAAAGTAAACCCTGGATGCTGCTCGTCCCCGGTAAGAATAATTCTTGAAACTTCAAACTATTTAATTTATGAATATATTCAATTGAGTATATATAAAATTCATAACTTAAGTATTTGCCATGACAACAAAAGACCCCATCCCAAATCCAGCCCGTCCTTTCACTATTTCGCGCATATTTGATGCTCCCCGCGAAGTTGTTTTTGAGGCATGGACAAACCCTAAGCAGATGCGTGAATGGTGGGGCCCCAAAGGATTTACCACACCGCACTGTAAAATTGATCTCCGCCCCGGCGGAACAATACACTATTGCATGCGCTCTCCCGATGGTAAAGATTATTGGGGAATAGGTGTTTATAAAGAGATCTTAAAACCTTCTCGCATTGTACTCTCAGATTCATTTTCCGATGAAAAAGGGGATATTGTACAGCCTGCCGTCTATGGAATGGATCCTGAATGGCCTGCTGAAACTCTTATCACTGTTTTATTCGACAATGTCGAGGGAAAAACCAAAGTGACAATTAACCATTCAGTCTCTGACGCCTTAGCTAAAAAACAAGGCTGCGAAGAGGGTTGGTCCCAAACCTTAGATAATCTCGCTGCTTTTCTATCAAAAGCGAGGGTATAGACCCACATAATGCATAAATATCTTACTTTGTTTTTTTTGGTACTTCTAAGTCATGCACAAGTGATTTTATGTTCATGCTGCTGCTCCTCAAATCTCCCAAAACGATTTAATACTTCTCCTTCTCCCGAAGGGATGGTATGGATTCCCGGAGGGGAATTTCTAATGGGGTCTGATAACCAAGATGCAAAGAATGACGAAAAACCCCCTCATAAAGTAAAGGTGGACGGTTTTTGGATGGATGCCACACCTGTTACAAACCGGCAATTCCAAGCTTTTGTCGATGCTACTGGTTACATCACTACAGCTGAAAAAGCCCCTACACTAGAAGAGATCATGGCACAAGTTCCTCCAGGAACACCTCCTCCCGCTCCGGAACTTCTTGTAGCTGCTTCTCTTGTATTTACACCACCTCAAGGGCCTGTTTCTTTACGGAGCAACCGCGCCTGGTGGGCCTGGGTTCCCGGGGCAGACTGGAAGCATCCTAAAGGCCCCAAAAGTACAATCGAGGGAAAGGAAGATCACCCCGTTGTACAAGTGTCCTGGTACGACGTGAATGAATATGCCAAATGGGCCGGAAAACGCCTTCCCACAGAAGCTGAATGGGAATTTGCTGCATTAGGCGGCACCAAAGATAACAAGTACGTATGGGGAAATGAAGAGTTCACCCAAGAAAATCCCCAGGCAAATATATGGCAGGGAGAATTCCCGCATAAAAGTACCAAAGCGGATGGATATTTCGGGACTACCGCTGTTAAGACTTTCAAACCCAATCCTTATGGACTCTATGACATGTCAGGCAATGCTTGGCAGTGGTGCTCCGACCTCTACCATGCAAGTTATTATCGCGATCAAGCTAAAAATGAGCTCTCTGTTAACCCTACAGGTTCTAAAACAAGTTTCGATCCTGAAGAACCCTATGCAATTAAATACGTACACCGTGGGGGATCCTTCCTATGCCACGATAGTTACTGTAAAGGATACCGCATCTCTGCACGCATGAAAACCTGCCCTGATACAAGCCTTAACCATCTAGGATTCAGGTGTGTTCAGGCAGGATGCATGAAAAAAGAGAAAGAGGATAAACAATAATAGCTTATTTCCATCCGCATTATTTTAAGTCGAACTCAGTGTTGTTTAAGTATTTATTTTAAAAATAACAGCTTATTAAGAGCTTTTTGTGGTAAAACCATATTTTTAGGGATCGTTCAAGTTTATTAACTCAAAGTTCTTATATATAAGACTTTACATCAACTGAAGGAGTGCTATGCGACCTTATATGTTCCATATTAAGCTTCTCTTCATTTTAACTTTCTTCTGCTCATATCATCTGATCCAAGCCCAAGACGCACAAAATAAAGAGACTTCTCAAAACAAAAATAGTAATGCTATCAACACCGATAATTCCAAAAAAGATAGAAAACCTAATATTGTCTTCATCATGACCGACGATGTAGGCTGGGGTGACCTAGGCTGCTACGGGGGCGGCGAAACTAGAGGCTGCCAAACACCTCACCTTGACCAACTCGCCGCAGAAGGTCTCCGCTTCACCAACTACTACGGCCAGGCAAGCTGCACCGCGGGCCGCGCTTCCTTTATCACGGGACGCATCCCTCTTCGCACCGGCCTTTCCACAGTATTAGCGCCGGGAGATCTAAACGGATTACATAAAGAAGATCCCACTATCGCAGAAGCGCTAAAAAAATTAGGCTACAATACTGCACAATGGGGTAAATGGCACCTCGGTGACCAACCCGAGAATTTCCCTACCGCTCACGGCTTCGACGAAATGAAATATATGCTCCCATATTATGCCGGAGTATATGCCTATGATTACCTTCCGCTGCAACCCGATTTTCCAGTACACAATGAAAACTTCATGAAGCACTGGAACCAAGTAGACCTTAGCCAATGGGCAGGAAAAGCCGGCGAAGAACCCGTTAGAATGAAGAAAAAATTTAATTATGAAGACCTTGCCACCGCAGATGATATAATACGCGAAGATGTCGTCAACTACATCAAAAAACACTCTGAGGATGCCGACCCCTTCTTCTTGTATGTATGTTTTATGAAAGTACACAATCCTAACAACCCGTCACCACGCTTTAAAGGTAAATCAAAAGGCGGCGGTAACTACCTGGACTCGCTCATGGAACTTGACGATAACTCCGGTCAAGTTATCCAAGCTATCCGCGATGCAGGGATCAGCGAAAATACAATCGTTGTTTGGACAACAGACAATGGTGCCTGGATCGATGCATGGCCCGATGCCGGTTATACACCTTTCCGCGGTATGAAAGGAACCAGCTTTGAAGGCGGTTTCCGCGTCCCCGCAATCGCTTGGTGGCCAGGAAAAATTAAACCGGGCTCAGTAGCTAACGAAATGATGTCACATATGGACTGGTGGCCCACTTTTGTTAAATTAGCCGGCGGCACTCCACCCACACAAATTTGGAAAGATAATGACGGAAAGGATATTGTCTTTGATGGTCTGGACAACAGTGATTACCTCTTAGGAAAGGGACCTTCGAATCGTAATACCTTTATCTATATCAATGACCTTGCCTTCGGGGGGATCCGCATTGACAACTTTAAATTGCTGTATACAGCTAAAGATACTTGGCTAGGGCCTAACCTCAACTTGGATTTCCCTGCGCTGTATAACTTGTGGTGGGATCCGGCAGAGCAATATGATATGACTTTCAATGGCGCAGCGCCTACACGTGGTGATCTAAGAACATCGCCAGGTCGATTCTCAGGCTCTGACCACGGCTGGATCCTTGTTCTGGCACAACCGGAATTAACCAAATATTTTATGAGTTTGGCGAAATATCCTAATAGACCCACTTTACCGGTCGGAGGCTCTGCTGTCCAACTCATTGAAGCGGCAAATAACCCTCAGGAACTAAGAAGACTGATGTTATTGTTGGAACCTTCATCACAACTGAAAAAATAATACCTAGGACGGCGGTTTTACCGCCGTCCTATTCTTATTAGAGCACTTTTTGTGTAAGCTGAGTGCTTTTCCTCTTTTGATAATAGAAGAACAGCAACAGCGGGCTCAACGCCAACACATTTCCGGACACAATCATCTTTACATAACGCATAGGACTTTCAATATCCACATTATCAGGCGGGAAGAAGCTGACGATAATCGTCGTGATACATCCAAACATACCTAACAAAGAAACAGTCCAAATACCCCATCCGTTTCCAGGGATCTTAAAGACTTTAGGCCTATCAACATATTTGTAATGCAATCTCAAACCGGCTAAAAACATCAGAACATACATGATCATATAGAGTTCAGTGCTAAGAGCAGTTAAAAACCAGTAGAAACCATTTACACTAGGTTCAAGAAGGAATATCAAGCAAAAACATGTCACTAATACAGCCTGTGCAAGTAAGATACGCGATGCTACGCCGGCTTTATTCTTATGCGAGAAAAAGGGCGGTAGAAATCCAAACTCCGCAGCATGCAGCAAACCTTTAGCGGGCGAGATCAGCCAGTTGATCATCATCCCTATAGACCCTACCACAACAAGCAATGTCAATACCGGCATCAGCGCTTCTAAACCGAATACTTTGAAAAAGCTTTCAAACATCTGCATTACACCTGCAATCAGATTGATATCCTGCTCAGGCATGACAAAAGCAATAGCCAGAGAACCTAGCATCATTGTCATAAAAATAAACAAACAGGCCAGCAATACAGCTTTTGGAAAATTCTTTTGCGGGTTATGAATGTCATTCACATGCACTCCTGACAACTCCATACCTAAAAAGGATGCCATGATGGCAATTAGCGAGATCCAGCTAGTCGTCTGCGCTAGCGGCGGTATAATATTCTCTGTAGTCAAGCTGATTTGCAGCGGCTGGCCGCTGAACACCCACACGCCACCCAATATAATCAGCAAAACCATAGGAACCATAGTTCCGATAATGCAGCAGATATTGTTGATAAGCGCAGACACATGGATACCCTTCAGATTGACCAAGGTCAAACTCCAAAAGGTGATCAGAATGCAAGAGATTAGATACGTTTTATTCTCTGCCAAGGCGGGATCGATTAAATAAGCTAGGGTTCCTGCAATGAATGATAACATTGTAGGATACCAGACCATCGTATTGATCCATTGCAGCCAAATGGCAGCCATCGCCATTTTCTTTCCAAAGGCTTTATTGACCCAGTGATATACACCGCCCTTTTCAGGGAAAGTCGCCGAGAGTTCCGCCGCTACCAGAGAGGTAGGGACAAGGAAAACAAGCGCAGCAAAAACAAAAAAGAAGATGAGCGAACTTCCAAATAAAGCCGCTGCAGGTAGATTTCGCACACTGTCGATCGACGCTATGATGAGGATGACAAGCGAAGCTAAAGATATTTTTTTTCCCATGAAGTTAACATTGGTTGGTTTTTACCAATGATACTAACACAAATTGAATATTTATGCAATAAGAGTGAATATTTATATGCCCACAAAGCGCTTGATCTCGTCTGCTAACTTTTGGGTTAGCTTCGTAGAGCGCGGTGCTACAAATATCGTATCATCTCCCGCCACAGTCCCTAATATCTCTGAAATAAAGTGCGCATATTCAAGCACTCTAGCAACCATAGATGCGCATCCCGGACTGGTCAAAATCACGATCATAGACTCATTACAATCCACCCCTAAGACTAAACTATGCATAGGTGTGTTCAAAGAAGGGGGCGCTGGCTCTCTCGGCAGAGAATAGACTGTCTGTCCTTTGGCATTTTCCACTTTGATTGCACCCACTTTTCTTAATAACCTGGAGACTTTTGACTGGTTGACTTCAAAGCCCTCTTTTTCCAAAGCTGCGCAAATCTGCTCTTGCGTATTGGCCTCTCGGTTGAGAAGGAGCGCTCTTAATGCTTCGATAAGTAAATGAGAATCCTGAGTGCTTTTTTCATTCATGATAACTATAACCTCTTTGGCAGGTCATCATGCCTGCAAGACGAAATAATTAAAAGTCTTAGGGATCATCATAAAATTGAATTATTTTAATAAAGCTGATATAATGTTTTTATGAAAAAATTGTTATCGATTCTGTTTTTGTTTTGTTTTTTTAATCTAAATGCATCTTTAATAGATGAATACATACTTTATTTTGAGCAGAAATTAGAATCGGTTCAGAACAGTGAACGTTTTAATTCTATTTTAGAGCAAATCAATCAAAAATATTCTCCTAAACAAGCACTAGCAACCCGTTTTTATATTGTTCGACATGGAAACTCCACTGCCAATAAATACCGGTATTGCGCCGGACAAAGGGATTTCTACTGGGAAAATGGTGAAGAACACTTGATTAACCTCACCGAAGAGGGGATCGAACAGGCTAGCATAAGAGCTCAACATATCCGGAAAGAGCAAAAATCTGAGCAATGGAACTTCTCCTCTGTTTTCAGCTCACCCTCCCTGCGAGCGCAAGAAACAGCCCATATTTTGTTAAGGGGAGTGAACCAAGCATACTTACCTTTGAATATTGACACCTTATTGTCCGAACGAAATAGCGGCAAATATGAGGGCACAAAGAAAGATTCAGCTTTTCTAACCGCAGAGAAAGAGGCTGCTGAACGTATTTCTAAACTAGAGACTTTCCTAGAAAAATTTGTAACAAAATGGGATCCGCAAGATGCCGAAGAAGAACCGCTCATCGACATATTTAGAAGGATGCACACTTTCTTTCAGCAGACAATCCATACCACTCAGCACGCTCAAAAATATATCCTAGTAGTAAGCCATGCCATCAGCATGAAAACACTCTTTATGGCTGAATGTGCCCGTAAATACAATGTGGATATTGAAGAAAGCCATATTGAAAATACCAATGGGAGCGTCCTCATTCTGGATGTATTCCCCGACCGAGTCGAACTTGTCAAAGTCATTGGCTATAAATTCCGCTCCTGAGGCTTGGCAATCTGCCGACTATAAAGCCATCGTAGCGTAAACGGCGCTAAGAGTGTCGTAAAAACAATAACGAGTATCAAAGCAGTATATCCCTCATTTTGCAGCACACCGGTTGTTAGTCCAATATTTGCAAAGATAAGCCCTACTTCCCCGCGCGGAATCATCGCTGTACCAATGATAAGTTTGGAGAGCAGCTTTTCTTTTCTTAACGCAAAGCCAGAGAGTAATTTTCCTATGACCGCTGCTACCAATAAAGACCCTGTCAAGGTCCAAATGAAAAATGAAGACCATTCCACATCTCTCAGGTTTAATGACAAACCAATAGAGACAAAGAAAATAGGTGTAAATAGATGGACAATAGGCTTCATCTGCTCTTCAACTTTATGGCTGAACTCTTCTGAAACCTCAAAATACTTTCCAAAAGGGAAGTAAAACATCTTGGATAAAGCAAGCCCTGCAGCAAAACCGCCCAACAATTCAGGCGCGCCCAAGCCATAGGCTATCCAGGAAAACAACAAGATAAGGGCCACGATCATCGTTGGAAGCAATCCAGGAATTTCACTACGATCGTTCCAGCTTTTGATTGTCTGTGAGACGACCTTCGCTGCAATAGGAGAGATAACGAAGAATAACAGGATTAAGATCATCACCTTGCCTGCATTCAAGAAATTCACTTCTCCACTCACAGAAAATTCATACAGCATCGAAAGTAGCACTATCCCAATGATATCATCAATCACCGCAGCGCCTAAAATGATCTGTGCTTCACGCGTTGTGTGCTTCTTAAGATCTCTCAAGACACGCAACGTTATGCCTATGCTCGTGGCAGTTAACGTACTACCCACAAGTAAACTCGCAATAAGTGACAGACCAAAGACGTAAGAGCTAATTAGATAGCCTAGTACAAAAGGAACGACGACTCCCATCATAGCAACTGAAAGAGCCTTGCCCCCCGAAGAGGTTAACTTTCCGATATCTGTTTCAAGACCTACCTCGAAAAGTAATAGAATAATGCCTATCTGCGCCAACAAATGGATGGGTTCAGATATCTCCACCCACCCGAACAAACTGGGGCCAATGATAATTCCTGCTGCCAATTCACCAATGACGGAAGGTATATTGAAATAGGCCGCCAACTCGCCCACTAAACGAGCAGAGACAAGTATCAAGACCAACTGAATAAGAAATGTATGTGCTTCCATAAGTTTAGGTTTATACCGTAAAAACTATTTTCTATACAGGACGAAGTAGGGCAGCATTTCCCATATGCAATACCGGCCTACTAAAAATAATATTAAAGAGCGACATCGTTCTGACTTTTATATCATCCATCCAGCCATTGGATGCTGTATCCGAGGGTTGTTGAACTGAATGAGATAACCATAAGAAACCCTTGTACACACTTTGAACAAATGCGGGCGCTGCTAAAATAACTGCAGCAATACTCGCAACATGCCGAGGATGCCAGGGATTAACTGCAAAGATCGTGTTGGTGCCAAAATATCGGGTTAGCTGCTCAGTAGAAAATACGCTCCCAGCTAAGGTCGAAATAAGATACACTCCAGGGCGCGATACTCCTGCACTTAAAACTAAAGAGACTTTTGCGGAAACAATGATCACTTTATGAGAGATTTGAACCCAACGGGGTGCAGTAGGCGATACTTCCGATACTACTGGGCGACCCTTGAGAATCTGGTAAATATCATAGAGTTCAAGCAAACCGAAAGCAAAAGTAAATGATCCTGCGATTTTTTTGACACTATCTTTGACAAAAGGACGATTTAATAAAAGTACTGACTGATCAATAATACTTTTTCCGATGGCTGGAATTGTCATAGTTTTATCCAAGGTGAAATCTAACGAGACATCTTATCTTAAGCAGAATAATTAGAAAAGTAGTTAATTTAATCGAAATTTACAATATTTTTTAGTTGTATTTGTATATTTGACGAATATTTTATATTGTTAGTTTTTATGTAAATTAATAATTGATAATTTAAATAAATTATTTGTAATATAAATATATGGTATTGTAGGATTTGAGGTTGGATGACTGATATAAATCGCTCAATTTTAAATAATATTCAAATTAATGTATTAGCTGCTGATCTAAATAGGTTATTAGAATCTAATGGTCCCCAAAATGAAATCAACTCAATTGTAGAAAAACTTTCTCAAATTATTATAAGTAATACAGCGAGTATAGATGAAAAAAATGCTGTCATAAAATTAATTGATAAAAGATTCAGTCATATTCGTTTGGAGTTAAAAGAAAAAATAATCCCTTCTTCTAAAGATATTGTTTGCGAAAATTCGCAAGGAAAAATTGATGCAGTCTATGGCAAAAATGCCTGTGCTGTCATTTGTCAGAAAGCCTTGATTCATTATTTTTCTGGAAGGCCCATTTCCTCTGAAGAAGACATGAACAATATTATGCGCAACGGAATAGAAGACTATAAAAGTAGGGGATTCGAAGGGACAATATTCTTTGATGATGTGATTTCTAACAACGGGCAGGATAATTCTTCTTTAATTGCCCTTCAACCCGACAATTATGATGGTTTTGAAGATTGGTATATTGACATGATGAAGCAAGACCCGCTGCATAACCAGTTACCGGGTGTTGTCAAAGAGGGCTTTCATAAACAACTCACCACATTAGATAAGGTTGCCACTACACAAAATCAAAAAGCTGCAGGTGTGATCACCTGCAACGCTGAAACCATAGCCGTTTTTTTCCTGAAGAGGGAAAGCCCGTATTATTTGACTCACATGGCAGAAAATATAATGGAGAGGATAAAGGCGCTTCCCTCCGCAGTTTCGAATCTATCCAAGCCCTGGATAGCTATCTTAAAACGATTTTCAAAAAACCGGACGAGAATTTTAATATGGTGATCATAGGAGTTAAACCATCGGAATCTATTCATGAACCGCCCGAAAATGAAATCGATTTTAGTTTTGTAGAGCCTATCATAGATGATTTCGAACATATGATTATTCTAGATGACAAACCCTCCACTGCATCTTGGATTCATAACAAAATAACCTCATTTTTCAAGCGCACTCCTTCATCCTAATTCCCAAAAATCCATTCCAATTTTTTCAATAAATGTTAGGTCGTGTGAAACTGCTAAAATCGCACCTTCAAATGTGAGCAAGGCTTTCTCTAAAGCCTCTAAAGTTTGCAAATCTAAATGATTAGTAGGCTCATCTAATAGAAGGACATTGGGTTTTTCCAAAATTAACGATAACAACAGCATTCTTTTACGCTGGCCTATACTAAGGGTGGAAAATTCTCTACGAATAAGATCTGCTCCACCTAATGCTGCTTTATGCAATTCCCTGCGCAGGCCTTCTTCGGAAAGATTAAAACGCTCCTCAAAATACTTGACCGGTGTTTGATTCAAGGGAATTCCTTTCACATCTTGATCTAAATAGGAGACCCTTACTGAAGGTGCATTACGGATATTGCCTTCGTCAATATCTAAAAGACCAAGAATACAACGTAGCAAAGTGGTTTTACCGCTTCCATTATTTCCCCTGACAATGATGCGATCCCCTTTACATAATCTATGTCGTAAACGGGAGAATACTTTTTTATCACCAAAAGCTTTGCTAATATTATCACATTCTATAGCTACAGCAGACAGAAGGGGAATAGGTTCAAATCTCAATCCTTTTATTGTTTTAGGCATAGGATGGGACAATAAATTACTTTCAATTTCTACCACGCGTTCTTTTAATACGTCTAGAGCGCGCTGTTGTGATTTCTGATGCGTTTCGCCCCGACGGTCATAGGCCATAATATTCCTATCCGTGGCCTGGACTGCTTTCTTTTTTGAGAAGGTCATGCTTTTGATTTTTTGCCTAAGCTCTGTAAGCTCTTCTTCCTGCGCCCAAAAGGCTTTTATCTGCTTTTGCAATTGCTTTTCTTTTTCCAGCAAATAATAATCATAGCTTCCCCCATAGTTTGTAAGCTTCCCTTGAGAGATCTCTATAGTGTGATTACACGTTTGGTTTAAGAATCTCCTGTCATGCGAAACAATGACTGTAGCACCTGAACGCTGGCGTAAGTGATTCTTTAGCCATTTAATAGAGTCCGCATCTAAGTGATTTGTCGGCTCGTCAAGTAAAAGTAAAGAGGGATTTTCTATTAATATCTTAGCTAACACAGCTTTGACTTTTTGGCCATTGCTTAAGCTAGCCAAAGGAGCTTCTAAATGGATAGCTTCGATTTTAAGACCCTGCAAAGCTTTCTCAATTGGAAAACGTCGATAACCTCCCAACCTTTCAAACTCTTCATGCAGATCTGCCCAAGTGTCTAAACCTTCAGATCTTTCAAGGGTTTCAGCCATAGCCTGCTCAAGTTGTTTAAGCTTACCTTCTTCTAGATATTCTCTAAGGGTGGAATTAGGATTTTCAAAGCTGACTTCTTGAGATAGATATCCCATAGATAGATCCTGTACCTTTTGAATCCCACCAGAATCAGGCATCACCTGGCCCGTCAATATTTGCAGTAAGGTTGTTTTCCCTGATCCATTTTCACCAATCAAGGCAAAAACATCACTTTCATGGATGGACAAAGAAATCCCTTCAAATAAATAAAAAGGGCTAAAAGATTTTGTAATGGAAGAAATTTGTATAAGTAACCGCGACATAAGTTTGTTCCTGATTAAGAATTAAAGGAAAAGGAATCAAACTTATTTTTTCATGGGTACTTACCTTTGTTTAAGATAAGTGTACTATATCAATTATTTAATTGATTAGCAATAAAGTATTTAAATAAGGTGGTGAAAGCGCAAGTGTAAAAAAACCTTTTCCTAAGTACATATAATTGTTATCTGTATCTGAAAAAACTATCGGACAATGGAAGGTTTACAACCCATATTTATTCTTCTTTTTGCTGCTGTCCTTCTTGTAGGGATAGCGCAGAAAATGCACATCCCTTATCCGATTGCTTTAGTCGTTGGCGGAGCCATCATTAGCTTTTTTCCGGGGCTATCTACAGTTACTTTCAATCCCGAGATCATCCTTCTGATCGTCCTGCCCCCCATCCTCTACTATGCAGCATTCGGGACAGCTTTTAAGGAATTTCAGAAGAACTGGCAGGAAATCTTTTCCCTCGCTCTCGGACTTGTCATATGCACAACGGTCGTAATGGCCCTTCTCTTTAAATGGATGTTTCCTGATTACTCCTGGGCGCTTGCCTTTGCCTTTGGGGCTATTATTTCTCCCCCCGATGCAGTAGCAGCCACAACGATCCTTAAGCGCTTTGCCATCAATTCGCGTTTAATATCTATTCTGGAAGGGGAAAGCCTTGTCAATGACGCCTCAGCTCTCGTTCTATATAAACTTGCGGTAATAGCCCTGTTTTATGGTTCATTTTCCTTGTCCGAAGGAGTCGTGCAATTCATCCAAATCGTTGCAGGGGGTATCGGAGTAGGTGCTATTATCGGTCTGATAGTGCATACCTTTTCAAATAAGTATCTGGAGCCTGTTCTAGGAGTTGTTTTATCTTTTACTATACCCTACGTTACATACATCATAGCCAGCGTATTAAATGTTTCAGGAGTATTGGCTGTAGTAGTGAATGGATTGATTGGTTCCAGGATGTTATTAAAACATCATTCATCCTTAAGGCGTGTGTTGGGATATGCTACGTGGGATATTTTTACGATCTTACTTAACTGCTTTGTATTTATCCTCATAGGTTTGCAGTTAAGGTCTATTGTCAGCATGATGACCATTTATCAAATGGCAACTTATTTTGGTTATGCTGTGATCATTACAATTGCTACGATTGCAATCCGAATGCTTTGGGCCTATGCTATGGCAGGGATAAGCTGCGCTAAAGGACTTTATACTACACGGACAAAAGCCCTGAATTCCAAATGTATGCGGGAAGCAGCCCTTATTGGATGGTCCGGGATGCGGGGGATTGTGTCCCTAGCTGTCGCCATCGCTCTACCTTTCACTCTTTCCAATGGAGAGCCATTGGCAGGGCGCAATGAAGTGATATTTATTACATTCAGTGTCATCCTTCTTTCCTTGCTCATTCCCGGACTGACTCTTCCCTATATAATTCAGAAGTTAAAGATCCGTTCTATGACCGAAGCCATCGATGAAAATAAAATTAGGAAGCATTTGGTTGAATTGGCACAAGAAAAGTTAAATCAGTTCCTGCATTCTAAAACTATTGATTCAAAAGAATTTGAATTCCTAAACAACTACTTTATTTCGCATCACCAAGCTCTGGCGATCTCCCATAAGGAAGATAACAAAAAACAAAATCTGGAAGAAACGAGGCTAAAGGTTATTCAAGCACAACGCAAAGAACTCATTGCATTATGGGAAAAACGAGAAATTGATGACAATCTCCTGACGCATTTGGAAAACGAGTTGGACCTAGTGGAAGTGCATATTGCACGCGGAATTCTCAAGTAGACTTCTTTCGAAATTCCATTTGATTGTTAAAATTGCCATTTTTAACATATTTATCGGCAAATTTTTCGACCATATGATTACATATGCTCTCAAAATTTGCCGAAAAATCTGCGCAAAATCATCAATTTTCTCAACCTAAGCGAATTTCGAAAGAAGTCTAATAAAAAAATCCGGTCACTTGTGAAAGTTTGTTTTACGGCAATGGCACATCTCTAGATGGTCATTCACCAATCCTACAGCCTGCATGAAGGAATAGATAATCGTAGACCCCACAAAAGTCATCCCACGTTTTTTAAGGTCTTTTGATAAAACATCACTTTCTTTTGTAGTAATAGGAACATCCTTAAAAGTTTTCCTTGCGTTATCAATGGGTTTTCCATTGACAAACCCCCATACATAGCGATCAAAAGATCCAAATTCCTGCTGGATCTTTAAAAATACAAGCGCATTTTTACGCGCTGCAAAAATCTTCAACCGGTTCCGAATAATCTCGGGATTCAACAACTGTTCTTCCAGCTCCTCATCAGTCATTGCCGCAACTTTAGCAGGATTGAATCGATGGAAGGCTTTCCTAAACGCAGGACGTTTCTTTAAGACGATTCCCCAACTTAATCCTGCTTGCACACCTTCTAATATAAGCATTTCAAAAAGATGCCTATCATCATGTACGGGAACTCCCCACTCATGGTCATGATACTCCGCATAAAATTCTTTGCCCGGTTGGCCGCCAAAACATCGCATCATTTTGTTTTTAGGTTCTGTCATAATATTCATTTGTAGTTAGGTATTCTTCGGGTAGATCTCAATACTTTTGTTTGGAAGGGATAACTCCGCGCACGCCGCCCCTAGGGTCTGCCATATCTCCCTTATAACGCGGAATCAAATGCACATGCAAATGCATCACTGTTTGTCCCGCAGCTTCACCGCAATTTGCTCCCATATTATACCCGTCCGGATGGTATTCGTTGTCGAGAAATTCTTTCATGCTTTTAAGGGCTTCCATAATATCCACGCGGACTTCTTCACTCGCTGTAAACCAAGTTTCGGTATGCTCATAAGGAATAATAAGCAGATGTCCTTTGGAGACAGGAAACTGATCCTTCAGAACAAAACAATGCTCAAATTCCCTCACTATCACAGCTTCTCGTTCTAATTGCGCTATTTGACAAAAGATACAAGGAGTTTTACCTTCATTCATGATTGGCCTCTGACCTGAATATTTATAAAAGATATAATAACTTTTAATTTCAGCGTAACCATGAAAAAAATAATAGATCATCAATTATATCTAGTGGCACACCAAGGTACCCAGACCGAAGACGAATTCATAAAAAACATACTCCTCGCTGTGGAAGGAGGTGTTAATATCGTGCAATTACGTGAGAAAAATCTCTCTTCGCTTGAATTGAAAGCTCTAGGCAAAAAACTGTTACAAGTTTTACGTCCTCTAAAAGTTCCTCTCATTATCAATGATAGGGTGGATATCGCTTATGAAATCGAAGCAGATGGCGTTCATTTGGGACAATCCGATCTTTCTACGATTGCTGCACGGGCTATTCTAGGTAATGATGCATTAATAGGATTGTCTATTGAGAATATGGAGCAAGCGCATACAGCACAAAATTTCCCGGTGAACTACATCGCGGCCAGCCCTATCTTTGCAACCCAAACTAAAATAGATTGCGCGCATCCTTGGGGATTGGTGGGGTTAAGAAAACTCTGTGCACTTTCCTCCCACCCTGTTTTTGCCATCGGCGGAATTAACCACATCAATGTAGACAAAGTCATGGACTGCGGTGTATCAGGTATTGCTGTTATATCAGCCATCCTTAATGCTCCCTGCCCAAAAGAAACTTCTCAAGTACTTATCAACAAAATGGAAGAATATGCAGCTCAAAGAATGGGGTGAGGAAAATTTTGTTAATTTTCTTAAAGAACAGTTTCCTGCCCAAAGCCCCATTACCGGCATAGGCGATGACTGCGCTGTCATCCCAGATAAGGAAGGTAACGCTTGCCTTATTACCACCGACGCATTAAGCGAAGGCATTCACTTTCTAAGGGATCAGATCCTCCCTTCCCAACTGGGCTATAAAGCCATAGCAGTCAATGTGAGTGATATTTCCGCAATGGGGGGATTGCCGCAATATGCATTTTTAACGCTAGCACTGCCTAAAGAGACAGATGCGCATTGGGTACAAGAGCTAATACAAGGAATAAAAAGAGCCTGCACTAAATGGCAGATCCAACTGTTAGGAGGAGATACTGTAGGGTCCCTAAGGGACATCCTAATAAATCTTACATTATTAGGTACAGCTCCTGTTGAGAATGTGAAATACCGTCATCAAGCACAATTGAATGATGTCATTTGCGTTACAGCGCCTCTAGGAGATTCGGGAGGAGGCTTATTAGCATTGAAACAGCATACTTCACTAAATAATAATATTCAAAAACTCATACAAGCTCATTTCAATCCCACACCTAACCTTGAACAAGGGACATGGTTAGGCGGTATAAAGTTCGTACATGCGATGATGGACCTTTCAGATGGTCTCGATCAGGACTTAAAACGCCTTATGAAGGGCTCTCAAAAGGGTGCGGATATTGAAACTACAAAAATCCCCCTTTCAAAAGATCTTTGTGAAGCCTGTTATGCACATCAATGGGATCCTTTAAAGCTAGCGCTAACTGGCGGTGAGGACTATTGCCTACTTCTCACGATTGATTCGGATGCATTTCCTGAAATACAATACCTATTCCAAATGGAATTCGATTCTCCCCTATACGAGATTGGCCGTATCACGAATTCACAAAAACTCACTTATCTTAAGAAAGGGGAAGTGCTCCCTTTAAAATACTATCCATTCAATCACTTCGAATGAAAACATTATAAAAAATGAAACAGTGGGGGAAGGACGTGCAATAGGATATCAGCAGTAAAATGAGCTAAGATAGCACTATATATTCCCCTTGACCAATAAAGCCATCCAAATGCCAAACCCGGGATCCCATTTAGCACAAGAATTCTGGTAACAACTTCCCGAGAAAGAGGACTTAGCTGAGATGCTAAAGGTAGGTGCCCCATTCCAAATGCAATAGCCACAAGAATATTGGCAATCCACAGCGCCGCTCCTTTGGCAATCTTAATTTTCTGCAAGAGCAAGTACATAGCGCTAAATAGGAAGAGCCTTAATGACACTTCCTCATTGAAGGCACCATAAAGGGATGCCAAAGCGCCTGCCCAAGCAGGAGGAGCAGTTCCAAGATGTGGAACTGGATAGCTCCAAAATTTATTTAAAAATAAAACTAGAATTCCGGCAATGATGCCTATAGAAACAGACAGCAGGACCCCTTTTAGATGGAAAGGTTTTAAATCTGTCTTAGGTATTAAATAAGCACTCATGCCAAGAATTAAAAAATACAATAAAGTGCTCTGAGAAATACTAAGGAAAATATAATATTCTAAACTTATTTGAGGGGGGATTACACCTAAAAAATAGATGTAAGGAATAACTGACAGTGTTCCAATAATACAACAGACCCCTAGAATGAAATAATGAATTTTGTCTGTCATTTGCAAATCCTAATATAGAAATAAGGGGGGATACTCGTCATTTTGCTAGCCACCGATTTAGTGAGGCACCTCTCATAACAAGTCTAAAATTGGTTGTCTAATGAAATATTAGCGACTGAAATTTACAATTGCCTACTCGGCTCTCAAAATTTCTGTAGGAATAAAATAAAACAAACTTAATTTTTTATGGGCTATTGTTATAAGATTAAATTAATATTTTGAAGTGTCAGCAAGCATAAATCAGATAATAAGGGGTTAACACAATGTCCGCCTTAATTACAGGATTGCACCACATCACTGCAATAGCTTACGATGCCCAGAAAAATGTAGACTTCTATGCAGGTATCTTAGGCTTACGCTTAGTCAAGAAAACCATCAATTTCGATGCACCGGATGTCTATCACATATACTACGGCAATGAAAATGGATCACCGGGAACAATACTGACTTTCTTCCCCTTTCCTGGAATCACTCAAGGCCGAAAAGGCAAGGGCCAGCTTACTGTCACCTCCTTCTCAATCCCCGAAAACTCCATCGATTACTGGACAAAACGATTAACTAAATTCAATATAAAATTTCAGGGGCCTAGCCAGCGTTTTAACGAGACCGTCATCGCCTTTGAAGACCATGATGGACTAGGTCTAGAGCTCGTTGCTAACTCTCAAGATCAACGTCCCGGGTTTACTTATGGAAATATTCCCTCAAATCATGCGATCAGAGGATTTCATGGCATTACACTTTCTGAGGAATGCTATGAAAAAACCGCAGGTCTTCTTGTAGGGCAGCTAGATCACCGGTTAATCGGAGAAAAAGGAAATCGTTTCCGTTATTCCACGGACGGAGCACCCGGAAACATAGTAGATATTCTGTGCACTCCCGATGCGCTAAAAGGTGTAGGCGGCTACGGAACAATCCATCACGTAGCTTTCGCAACACCCGATGACGCCACTCAGCAGGCTGCCCGCAGTAAATTAATCGATTTTGGCCTCAATGTCACCCCTATCATCGACAGAGAGTATTTTCATTCCGTCTATTTTAGGGAACCGGGTGGTGTATTGTTTGAAATAGCCACCAACCCCCCAGGTTTTACGGTAGATGAACCTTTGGAACATCTAGGTGAAAGCCTCAAGTTGCCATCTTGGGAGGAAAAACACAGGACTATCATCGAAAAAGAGCTTCCTCCCATAAAAATAGACATTAAAAGGTTTGCAGACTAATGCCTCCATTAGAAATTGTCAGTACAGGCACAGCACTTGATAAGGCATCTAAAGCCCTAATATTGCTTCATGGACGTGGTGCCTCAGCACAAGATATCCTCAGCCTAGCTGAAGATTTTGCCGATGAACAGTTTTATGTCGCAGCACCGCAAGCTCCTAATCATAGTTGGTATCCCTATAGCTTTATGGAGGAGGAAAAAAGCAATGAACCTTATCTATCAGCTTCCATTGTAAACATCAAAAAGCTTATCGATGATATCCATGTCCATATCCCGAAAAACCAGATTTACATTATGGGCTTCTCTCAGGGAGCTTGCCTGACACTTGAAGTAACATCACGTTTTGCAGATACTTATGGAGGAGTTGTCGCCTTCACCGGTGGCCTAATAGGACTTACACTGAATGAAAACAAATACCAAGGCAGCTTTGATGGAACGAAAGTATTCATAGGCAACAGTGACCGTGACCCTCACGTTCCGTTAATACGTTCTCAGCATTCTAAAGAAATTATGGAGAAACTGGGCGCCCATGTTACGCTTAAAGTCTACCGTGGCATGGCCCATACCATTAATGAAGATGAGATCAGCTGGGTTAAAGAAAATATTTTTCTAAATCCATAGTTCCGGTGAAGATCTAGCTGCTTAGCGAGACCTCCACCCATACCAAAGCACTTCTATTCGAATAAATGGCCTTGGAAGAACTCCGAAACACGATCTGACATTCTCTTGAACTCGTCTTTATCCAACTTTTCTTGTTCGCTTAGGCTCAGTTTATCCACATTAGGTATAAAAGTACCCCCAAGAACTCCTACACACGGATTTCCCGCTATGTTTTCCGGCGTTACGGACACATTCTTCGGAAACAAATACACATATTCATCCCTGCCATCCTGCTTGACCTTAGTATAGATCATATATTCCATATGAGCGCTTCCGGAATCCTCATTCAAAGTAATAAGATGCCCTCTAACAGGGATCATGTTTTCGTCAGAATTTAATTCCCTACCGCCTAAGCCGGAACAATTAAAAATAACTTCCTCGGAGATATCTTCAAATGCATGAATCCCTTTTTGCTCAATCGAAATACCTAATTTCTGCACTTCAGCATTCAATTGACGCATCAATGTCGTAGTATTCATGAAATAGGTCATATACTTCACAAAATCGGTATGTATCACACCATTTCCAAAATCTAAGGAAACCAACTCTTTAGGCGGTATCATCCCGCGCTCCTCTAAATCTTCTACGCCGGCTTCTGTATCTACACTGCAATATACAGGCATATATTTCACTGCGTCCTTGGAAATATAAGGGTGCTCGTTCCTATCGATTTTTTGATAGGTCATAAACGTGTTCAATCCAATTTCATTCAATGCTGCCTGCTCTTCCGGAGAGGTTTTAACAGACACAAGTGCAAAGTATCCTGCTGCTCTCCAAGAGGGGATATCGTAGAACTCTTTGGTTGAAATACCCCTGACTTCATATCCCAATCTTTTCAATTCAATTGCTGCCGTCAAGCCCATACATCCTGATCCGATGATGCGAATAGGTGTTTCTTTGTTCGGATAGGTATTTTGATATAGCTCTATAGCCTTATTCACCGATCCAAAAAGCGTTGTCCAGCCCGAACCGCCATGACCATAACAATGGACAACAGTTTTGCCATCCGCTTGCTCAAGTGAGATATTAAACTTCCCTTCACGCATGGGCCTAGTACATGCGATCTCTTCAGATATAGTTTCTCGTGTGAATCTTGGAGGACTCAGCTTCACCACCTGAGGTGTGTTAGCCATAAGCGAAAATGAACATGAAAGCATTGCAAATACAATTTTCCGAATGTTGAACATAACTCGTTCCTTTTACAATAATTATGATTTCAGAGCACAACTAAGATTGTAAAAGAAGATCCTACAAGAAAATATTATTAGGAATAACTAATTTTTGAAATGTCTTAAGAAAATTTGATAACTCTTTATCTGTAAGGACCTCAAAGAAAACCGCATCACATTTCTCCACCGCCGGTAAGGCTATGGATAAAACCTGCTTTCCTCTCTTGGTGAGCAGAGGATTTTTTGCTCTAGCATCCAGCGAGGCTTCTCTGATGATTAAATTCTTTTTCTCTAACCCCTTAATTATCTGCGAGGCAGTATTAGGATCCAACCCTGCCATTTTTCCAATGGCCCGTTGCGTGACTTTTTCTCCACCTCTTGTCAACCACCCTAATGTTGCCAACACCACAAATTGAGGATGGGTCAAATCATAAGGCTTGAGAGCTAACTCTATACGGCTTCGCCATACAGAACTAATATGCCATAACATAAAACCGGGACTTACCTCCGGACCTTCATGTACACTTATCTCTCGAAACTCTATATCTTTGCCCATCTCTTCATCCTTTATCTCTCAAATAGCTTATAAACTCTAATTCTATGCCCATCAGGATCCAAAGCAACAAAGGTACGCCCGAAATCCATATCTGTTGGCTTCTGAGCTATGGTTACTTGCTTATTGCCCCATTCTTCATATAGGGCATCCACATCCGCCGACGGAAAACATATTTCCAAGGCACCGGGATTAGTATCCACACGAGGCTCTGCCGTATAGCGCGACCATAAACCTAACATGACCCCATTTTTTAATGCGAACATCACAAAAGTAGGGGATTCTTCCACCGGTTTTATATCCAGAATCTCCTGGTAAAATTGGCTGCTCTTCAATGGATTAGCAACAAATAGCAGCACAAAACCTAGATTAGGGGTAAACATAAAAGACTCCATATTTGTAAATTAGTACGTGTACGTATTAAATAGTACGCGTACGTACTAAATCTGTCCAGCATTTTAAAATTACCTCTCTATGCTATAAGAAACTAAAATCCACAGCCCTTCTTCGAGTTCAATGGAAAAACCTAACGACAATACATCCGAAGATAAAGTCTTCCAGGGACAAGATTTCTCCTTGAAGGATCTCTCAGACTGTACATTTACCCATTGTCAATTTAATAACTGTAATTTCTCAGAGTGTATCATACGCAATGCCAAGTTCATCTCCTGTACGTTTAAGGCCTGTAATTTGAGCCTCTTAAAAATGGAAGGCTGCCGCTGGCAAGAATCCACCTTTATTGAATGCAAACTTGTAGGAGCTGAATTTTTTAAATGCGAAAGTAAATTTTTTACGATTCAGGTTAAACAATGCTTTCTGCAGTTCTGCAATTTCTCAGGATTACCTCTCAAGAAGACGTCATTCAATGGAAGCAAGATTATTGAATGCTATTTTACTCAAGTCAATCTGACAGAATGTGATTTTAGAGACACAGACCTATCAGGATCTGTTTTCCATGAGAGCGAACTGTCTAAAGCCGATTTTAGAGGTGCTAGAAATTATGATATCGATGTGCGAAACAACAAGGTCAAAAAAGCCAAATTTTCTTTTCCTGAAGCCATTGCATTATTACGTAACTTTGAAATTGAAATAGACTGAGACAATGACAGAAGCAATTCACTTTGTATCTTTAGATCACACACACCTACCCTTAGTTCACAGATGGTTTAACAAAACAATTCTCCAAATAACCTTATCAGCATCCGTTTTCTAAATTCGAAAACACTTTCAATGTCCTTTTTACCTTAACGTAATGCATAAATTGACCTACAACACCTATGGGAAGTTCGTAATAAATATAATCAAATACCCCTACTCCTTAAAAAAAATTTAATTTATTCATGCCCCCTCACGAATATGTACAGCATGAAAATGGTGATCGACATAAGATTTAATTAGATTAAGTAATAATAATTAATATTTTACATTGTACAGTTCGCTCACAATTCTATAATCTAACAGTTAGTGAGTGCATCCGCACTAATGTTAAAATAAATATTTTACGATTCTTACAAAGAGGAAACATGATTATAAGAAAATTAATTCTAATGCTAATAATTATTTCAACAGCCTTAACAGCTGAGGAACCTTCTTCTGTAAAGCATAGTGTTTCAGAATTTTTTCCGGGTTTAATTTCTCCTCCAGCTGTCGACCTCGCTCTTCCGGAAGATTTTATTGTCGATACCTTTGAGAAACGAATTAATAATGATATAAAAATGTCAGGGCCTGTTCTTTGGGGAACAAAAGAACAGATTGAGGCTTTCCACGAGCATAAAGACCTTACTCAGCCTATTATCATAGTAAGTCTGAGTTCAAAGGTTGCTCAAATAGGACCTAATAGTTTCTCTATTGAAAAATCCCTCTCTGAAAGTCCAAAGCGAAGGCCTTTCAGTATGGATAAGTATATGTGGGGCGATTATCCTATCCTCGTATTAAGAGTACTTAAGGACAATAAACTATACCAATCAGCCTATATAGGCTTAAATATGGAAGGAGGGCATGCGGCATTTTTAGCAATAATCACACCTGCTTCAGAAAATGATACTTTGGATACACCTTGCCCTGTTTGGGATAACCTCATCAAAAATACAAAACTCTTGACAGAACAAGAAATGCTAAAGATTCATGGCTACGAGTTGCTAGAAGGCATTACAACCTATGAAATGGTAGGGGAAAAGATAAAAGTCACAGCAGAGAAGGATATAAATGGCAAACATCAATTAGCTGTATTTATCCTTACAGACGGTGTAAAAATAAAAGATATTGGAGATGCTTTCATAGGTTTTAAGGGTGGTGAGTGGAAAAAGGGGGAGTATTTAGTGAAACTTCCGATAACTTTAGAGATCAATAACAAATATTCCATTGTGAATCAGTGCATAATTCCCATATTATTGAAAACTGTAGATCAATTTTCCGTTCCTACGAGCGAGTTAAAACATGACTCTAATGTTCTGGTACAAGAGATCGATTTGGATTTTGATAGATTGAGTGAATAATATTGAATGTTTATTTAGCGAAGCGAAACATTCCCTAATATTACTCACCAATACTCATAAGTAACTGTGAAGCAGTATTTTGCTGCGAAGTGGCGATATTAGTGATTCATTCTAGCCCAATTTTAAATCTGCCGCCACTTTGTGGCTTGATTCTAGGGGGTATCCTTTCCATGTGTTCTTCGCTTCGCTCATTCACACATGGCTAACATCATGTAGCCACTTCGTGGCAAAATACTGCTTCGCAGTCAATAAATGTAAGAAGATTGTCATAGAAAGTTATGTAGAACCGCAAGGACTTGTCGACACACTCCTATACTAGGACACGTTTTGCATATCAAGACCATTCAACACGACTTGTCGAGCGAACCTCCCAATCAGTGCATTTTTTCTTTTCCTATAAACTTTCTAAAATAAGATTTTAAAAATATTTTACAAAAGCTTGATTATGATTTTGATGAGACAAATAACTATTGTAACATTAAATTTTAATATATGTAAAATTATTAATTTACATATAAAATAATACTATTAATGCATAAGCTACATCATTTTTATTTAACTAAATGATATCGCTTATGAAAATTTTTTACCTTTTTGCACCTCTTCTCTTTATCTCCACCATAGCTAGCGCCTTTGAAGCCCCCTCTGATATACGCGAACATTTTCCGATGTCTTCCGTTTCAGATACCGATGGAATAACCTCAACGTTAATAGGTGGTCATTTCAATGCAATTTCTGGAAATTTTGTAGATTTTGAAACGGACATCCTTATTGAAGGTCCGGATCCCTTAGCCCTCTCTAGATGCTACAGCAATGGTGATTTAAGCAGGCGCTTCTTAGGTGCTTCTTGGGACGTGACACTACCTCTAACAGCTAATGTAGAGGGGGGATCAGTAAACCGTAAAAACGTTTTCTTTGATATCTATCTCAAGGAGCATTCAGGAGGTATTTCCCATTTTAGAGGACAGGGACATAGGACGAGCAAACCTCCTATAGGAATGACCCCTGAAACAGCATTTGGATACTCAAATTGTGGAATGGGAAGACCTTCAGGCAAGAGCAATCCTAAGAACTCGAATGTTTCGTTTAAGGAAAGAGATCAGCTGATTGACGTTATAGATGGCGGAGGCAACCACCGTAGCTATTTTAAAGACAAAGGAAAAGAAAAAGGGATTTACCATCTGCAGTTCGAAAAAAAAGCTAATGGGACATATTTTCAGTATATTTTCAATTCTAAAGAAGTTCTCAAATCTATAACTAGAAGCTTTATACGCAAAGAAAATGCACGCATCGATTTTAGTAAGTATAAGGATCAGGAACTATCTCTCCAGGCCTCTAATGGACAAAAAGTCCGTTATGGATTTGAGGAATTGAAAGTAGGTAAAGGAGAAAAAAGTTACCACGTTCCCTACCTGATGAGTGTGGAAAAAAGCCACGGCATAAATAACTATTATAGGTATTCAAGAAATGAATTTTCATTGTTGTGGAATATCTCAGAAAAGATTTCAGGTCCGGACGAAAACTCCACCAATTTCCTGAAGGTTCACTATTTTAATATAGGTGATAATGCCAATTTAGACGGTTCCAGTCAGGTAGATAAGAAAACTTTTCCACAATATTCCAACCACGTAAAGAGTTTAAGCAATCCGCATGGTATCCTCTACAATTTCTTCTACTCTTGTCCAAAAGTAGAGGTCATTAATTCTGAAAACCATCGAAAATGCTTCTCCTCTGCAGGAGGCCAGCTCAATAGTATTACACATTACTATGGTTCCGGAGACTATACACCAGCCTATAGTGAAAACTATACATGGGAATGGGGAGGCCAATTAAAGTCTAAAAAGGAAGTAGAACCCACCGGTCATATCATTCGTAGTAAAGACTATATCTATGATGAGCGGGGTAACATTCAGCAAGAAATCCTTTCTGGATATCTTGATGGATCATTTACTCCCGGTTCCTATTCAAAGCGCTATACCCATAGCAACGACCAGTTCAATAACCAGCTTACCCAAGAGGATGACGAAGGCCCTACAATCATTCAGCACTATGTCGTAAATTCAGACCTACCCTGTCAAAAGTTTGTTGTCTGCGATGGCATTATTGTTCTACGTGAGTTTCGTTTCTACAACGATCAGAATCTCTGCTGGGCAGAAACATTCGACAATGGTGCAGGCGTTGACCACGATGACTTGAATAACTTGACGGAACGTCTCAAGGTTATAAGACAGTTTTGCGAAGATCCTGCATGTTTTGGAAAACCCCAAGTAGAGTCATTTTTCTATTGGGACCGAAAGACCTGCCAGGATACGCCCTTGAAGACTATACGGTACACTTACGACGCCGTAGGTCAACTGACACACACAGACCTGTTTGATGCGGATGGAGTGCATCGTTATACGCTAGAAAAGCGATACGATTGTAAGGGAAGGGTTATTTGGGAAACAGACCCTCTCCAAAATGTAACCGAAAAGGTCTATGATCCCTATGGAAATATTGAATTCCTCTGTGGACCGGATAAGAGATGGTATTCTCATTTTATCTATGACCAGACAAATAGACTTGTCTCCACACGCATCAATGTTCCCGAAGGGACAGCATATAGCACTCATAGACGCTATAATAACATGGATCAAATCACCTATGATATTGATTACCTAGGTCAGAAAATTGTCTACCGTTATGATGGCCTGGATCGTGTGTCAGAAAAGTATTCCCCTGCATACATTAACAATAAGGGTGTTTGCACCCTCGGAACAGAATTCACTAAATATAATATCCTCGGCTGCCCCACAAGCATCGAAAATGAAAGCGGTGAAATAGTCTACCAACGCTTTACTTCACGCAATACCATAGCCGAGAAAATCTATCCAGATGGATCTACGGAACAGTGGCGTTATACACCTTCCGGAAATCTCAAAAGCTATACTTCCCGAGAAGGAACAGGTCTGCAGTACACATACGATCGTATGGGAAATAAGATCACAGAATGCACACTAGATGTAGACGGTCAAATACTCACCAAAATGAGCTTCGAGTGGAAAGGCAAGCGGTTAAAAAGAATCGAAGACAATGAAGGTTTAGTGACAACCTATGACTACGATGGGGCAGGAAGGTGCATTGAAGAATGCAAAGCTACAAAACGCATCACTTATGAATATGATTCCTTGGGAAGGGTCTCTAGGGAGACAACGTGGGAGCTAGATTCGGATACTCCTCTGTGCATACTTACAAATGAATACGACCTGATGGATAGAGTGATAGGCAGATGTACTCTGGATGGAAAAGAAAATGTCATAGCACGTGAAAGCACAACATTCGACATGTGCGGCAGGGAGATTATTAACACCCACTGGGCTGCGGAGGGGGAGTCTTACAGTAACTATACTACGTACGATATCCTTGGCAGACCTATACATTTTGAAGATGCGCTGGGGCGCAAAACGCACATCGAGTATACTACAGTTCAGGACCCTCATAACGAAGGCTTATTACTCCTAAAGAGTACTACAGATCAGCTGGGCCGAACGACTTCTGAATTGCATGATCCTTATGGTAAAGTCACTAAGATTGAGATTAAAAATTCATTAGGCACTTTACTGTCTGCTCGCACATATGCCTATGACCACGCCGGAAGAAGAACGGAATGCAAAGAAAGTATTATTACTGCTGGCGAGGAAGTTTCAGAGCAAATATTCCTATGGAAATACGACCCTGCCGGCAATCTGACGGAAGAGATCCGCGGCTACGGAACACCGGATCAACATATAATCACTCATAGATATGCTCCGGGTGCTCTACGGACAGATACAATTAAACCGGATGGCAACATCCTTCACAGGACTTACGATAATGCCCGCCGTCTTTTACGCATCTTTGACGATAAGAACACAATATCCTACCGGTATACTTACGATAGCTCCGGCCGGGTAGAAAAAGTGGAGGATGAGATAAATCATATCACTCAAAGCAGAAGCTACGCTAAGGATAATAATATTCAAGAAGAGACTCTCTATGATGATGTACGGGTAGGATACGTTTTTGATCCTCTCTGCCAGCTTAGAAAACTTGTCTATCCTGACGGAAGCTGTAGCGAATATCATTATACCGGAACCAATCTGAATAAGGTTATACGAAAGAATGCAATTCAGGAATCCATGTACGACCATTCCATTTTGGAGCGAAACTTTCAGAAAAGACCCCTAAAAGTAAAATTAGCCGGTAATAGTGGGGAAGTCCACTATTCATACAATCCTTTAGGAAAGGTGCAGAGCATCCAGTCTCCCCACTTTCACCAAAAAATAGAAACTAAAGATCCGGATGATAAACCCCTTTCCATCCGTCACCAAGATACTCAAGAGCCCTGGATCGAGCGCTACGGTTACAACGACTTAGATTACTTATGTCAGGAGAAAGGGCAAACAGACGCGGAGTATGTTTATGATAGTATCGGAAACAGGATTATCGTTAAAGGCAGAGTCTGGACATATAATCAGACAAATCAACTTAAAGCCACAGATGAACTGCAATTCACATATGATCTAAACGGCAACCAAATCGACGATGGGAAAAAACAATTTTCTTACGATGCTTTAGACCGTCTCATTCAAGTTCAAGACGGCGAAAACTTATATCAATACATCTATGACGATTCTAATCGCCGCTTAAAGAAACGCCATATAAATAAATCAAATTCTGTATCCGCTCTGATTGATGAGGAATGCTACCTTTACTGCAATAATGATGAAATTGGTACTTGTACCTCTAAAGGGCAAATCTTACAGCTGCGTATACTTGCAGATGGCATTGGTGGGGAGATCGGCGCTTCTATAGCTATTGAAAAGGACCAAGAGATTTTCGCAGTTGTACATGACCAAAGAGGCTCTATACGTTCCTTAATCAGTGTGGAGACCGGAGAACTGAAAGCACTCTTCCGTTATGATGCCTTCGGAAAAATCACGCATGAGGAAGGATCTCATTCAAAATGTTGTTTATGGCGCTTGAATGGAAAAAGGATGGATCCTGAAACAGGCTTCAGCTATTTCGGTTGCCGTTATTACGATTCTGATACAGGACGGTGGACCACCCTCGATCCTATCGGTTTTGAAGGGGGGAGCAATGGCTACACCTTCGTTAACAATAGACCCTTCTGCCTTATCGATATCTATGGTAAATACTCTCAAAGGACAGTTCCCTATTATACCCCTGGTTATGAAAATCACTTTACAAGTTCAAAATTTCTAAGTAATGAATCTTGGTTCAACTTTTTTGAGGTCTGTGATACAGACGAATTCTGTCCTAGATTTCCTCCTTCAACATGTTTTAATTTAGACGATACAGACTATGGCAAATTAGGCATCGGTCTAACAAATGGCATTTGTACAGATATGGAATATTTTAAAGGAAATATGGATTACTTTTTTAATATTACTGGCCAGAAAATGATGGGTGCTTATAATGCTACCTTTGGTTTTTTTGAGGATGGCATTGAATGTACATATGGTGTTTTAGGTTATAGTACTGACCCTGTACTAAAAATACATGACATGTGGGATCATTATTTTGATAAGGCACCTTCAGATGGTATTTTTCTCACGTATTGCCATAGTCAAGGGGCTATCAATACAGCCAATGCCTTGAAATATTATGATCAAGAAAGATGTAAAAGAATTCATGTTGTAGCTATTGCTCCTGCAAAATATATTAGTGTAAAAGCTTGTGGATATATTCAACATTATGTAGCGGATTGGGATATTGTAGCTAATTTAGACCTATTTGGTAGAATAATGGCGGAATGGCAGGGAACCGTAAAAGTTCTAGAACGTCAGGAATGGGGATTAAACCATAGTTTTAGATGCACAACATATGCGGAAGCTATGAGATATGAATATTATAACTTATCAAAAAGGCTTTCTAAATAAAATGAAGATAATATTTTGTGTTTTATCCAAAGTAATCTTGCTATCCATGATCATGCAATTATTACTATCCTTCAACTTTTTCAAAGTAGATGAATTTGATCAACAGACTAATATAATAAATAATGGAGTTGTTAGCGAAATTGAGAAGAAATTTAAGTTGAAATGCATTGGAATGGGAGGATCAGCATTTCAAAAAAATCTGAGTTTCTATTCTTATAGTTTTGTAGATCGTTCAGGTAAAAAAGAAATTCCAGAAGCAAGAGAATTGCTGATGAATTGTGCAGAGATATATTTAGCTCATGTAAATACCAATGAATCAATTAGAAAATACATGGTTAAATATCCATTTGGACTTGAAGATTGTTCTATAAGTATCTATTTTAAGGATGAAAATTCAAACACTATTCTACATCCACATCTTTCTGTTTCAGGGATTCATTATGCGAAGTTTTCGTATTGCACAAATGACGATCCTAATACTTGGTATAAATCTGATACAGTTGAAAGTATCGAGGAAGCCGTAAGAAATAACAATGAATATAAACTCAATAAAAGATGAATCGATTTGTATTATTTTATATTAGTACTTGCTTTTATTTCATTCTCGACGATTAATGCTGAAGATGAATTTACATTCCAAGGTCGGATTGTAAAAGAAAAAATCGTTAATGAGATTCAAGAAAAGTTTGGTTTGAAATGTAATGGAATTGGAGCGGCAGCCTTCCAAAAAAATTTAAGTTATTATGCATTTTCTTTCGTAGATCGTTCTGGAGAAAAAGATATTTTCAAAGCTAGGAAGTTATTATTGGAATGTGCTGAAATATATTTTAAACACATTAATTCTAATGAATTACTTCGAAAATATATGGTGAAATACCCTTTTGATTTTGAAAACTGTGATATTTGCATCTATTTTGAAGATTCTAATAAAAATACAATATTAGAGCCTTATCTTTGCACTGCTTATATTTATATAAACAAATTTGGGTACTGTATACAAGATAATCCATCTCCTCCTTACAAATCTGCGATGTTTGAAAGTGCAGAAGAGGCGATATCCAAAAATAATGAGTATCTTAAGTTTCTTAAACAAAATTAAGGTGTTTTTATACAATGTTCGAGTTTACGAGAGTTATAATAAAAGTTATAACTCTCTAGTAAATTAATTATTAGAACTTCTGCAGAAAAAAGATACAATTACAAACTGATGAAATATATAATATCTAGAATATGAATATGAATATGAAAAGCACACTTAAGGCGTTAACAAAATTAATTTTATTATTGATAATCATACAACTGTTACTATCGTTCAACTTCTTTAAAGTAGATGATTTTGACCGTCAGACAAAAATAATAAATCAGAATGTTGTTAACGAGATTGAAAAGAAGTATAACTTGAAGTGTATTGGATTAGGTGCATCTGCATATCATCTCAAAAAAAGAGGATCTCTTTAATATTCTAATTATTGAAGATAAGTTTTTTACAAAAGCTTACCTGAGCTATTCTAGCACTTTTACGACACACTTCACTTTTAGGTCTTCAAGAGGATTTTTCCGGCTGTATTCCTGCTTTCAAGCTTCTGATGGGCTGCTGCGGCATTTTCTAAGGGGAACACCTCATCTATATGCAATTTCAACCATCCGCTTTGTATACCTTCTATCACAGCATGCGCACGGCTCATTAACTCTTGTTTATTCAAAATATAATTACCAAGGCTTCCTCCCGACAAAGTTAAGGAACGTTTCATTAAGGCGTTCGGAGAAATAGGGTCGGCAGGACCGCTTGCAGCACCAAAAATCACAATGTTTCCACGAAAGGCTGCAGCTTCTAAATTGCCTTGGAAAGTGGTTTTACCCACCCCATCAATAATTAAATCTGCTCCGTGTTTATCCGTTAATTTGTTTACCTCTGTCACAAAATCTTGCTTTGTATAGAGAATAACCTCATCTGCTCCTGCTTTTTTAGCAAGACGAGCTTTTTCTTCGGTTGAGACAGTACCAAAAACCCTTGCTCCCAAATGCTTCGCCCATTGGACGAGTAGAAGCCCCATTCCGCCGGCAGCAGCATGAATTAATATAGTGTCATTCGTTTTAATTTTCCGAAACTCATGCAACAGATAATGTGCTGTCATTCCTTGCAAAGGAAAGGCTGCACCTTGTTCAAAAGTCAGTTCTGGAGGAAGGAGAATTAAATCTTCAGCATTTACGAGGCTTTTTTCTGCATATGAGCCAGGCTCGTGTACATATGCAACGCGATCTCCGACTTTAACGTTGTCAACGCCTTCTCCAATAGCTTCTACGACACCTGAGGCTTCAAGTCCGGGAATATAGGGGAGTTTTACAGGATAGGTACCGCGTCTCTGGTAAATATCAACAAAGTTGACGCCTGCCACTTTAATATGAATTAAAGCCTGGCCTTTTTTTGGCTGTTCTATTTTAACTTCTTCGATTTTTAAAACTTCGGGTCCACCGAACTGTGATATCTGTATTGCTTTCACCTACTCCTCCTTTTTTCCCAACCTCTAAGATTTATTAATAATCTTTTATCAATTTAAAGCATAGATCATGTACTGAGGAGTCTTGATTCCACCTATGCATATATTTCATGATCTAGTGAAGTTTCAGTAAACCTGCATAACAGAATTTACATTGTATTTTTATGAAGTTGTTTATACAACAATATCGAGTGTACGAAGGAGAATAATTCCATGCATAACCTATTTTTACTAGAAATTACGGAATTTAAATGGGAATTATTGCTCTATTTTACACCTCTTCTTTTTACACTAGGCAGCATTACACTAGCCTCTATTCTGGGGTTTATCTGGGAAAAAAAGAGAAAAAGAGTGGATATTCTAATCGGAGCTAAAGGATTTGGAGCCACAGATGATAGTCTTCGGCTTTTTTATGGGTGGGTACCTTTCATTTTAGGCTTTCACGTTGCTGTAGCACTAATGGTGAATGGAATTAGAGGCAATCTATTTACTTCCGAATTTCCCTTAACGGGATTCACTGCAAATTGGGTGGGCCTAACGGAAATAATGATTGCACTATCTTTCTTCTATGGGGGCATTACTCGCCCTGCAGCAGTCTTGTTGGGAATTCTATGGTGGTTAACTATAGTGTTATATGGGGTGTTGCCCACGCTTGAGAATATTCAATTTTTAGGATACGCATGTTTCTTCTTTCTCGCCGGACGGGGACCCTACTCCATTGATAGGTTGCTTTTCCCCAATCTTGAACCAAAACCAAGTTATACTAGTTCGGCTTTGTATTTTCTTCGCGTATGTGTGGGACTGAATCTTATTGTGTTTGCATTCTTCAGGAAATACGGTGATACCACTTTAGCAGCTGACCTGATCTCACCACAATCTGCTGTAAATTATCCTATTCTTTTTGCAAGTGCTGTGGAGTTATTGGCGGGCATACTGATTGTGTTCGGAATATTTCCACGTATAACTATGCTGGCGACAATTATCTTCATCAACACCTTATTTATGGCTTCCCACTGGAATGCATTTGTAGATTATTTCCCTATGCTAGGCGCTTTAGCTATTCTATTAGTTTGGGAGCCCGATAACTTGAAGCAAAAGCTGCTATGGGTGGAAGAAATTAGAAAGAAGGTTCCTAAATCAGAGCAGGAAATTTTTTAGAGTAAGCAAGAAAAGTGATTAATGCTCAGGCATAAATAGTCTTTTCTTGATCTTTATTAACTCTGCCTCTTCTTTTTCTTCGATAGCAATGAGTTCTGATTCTGCTTTTTCAGTCACTCGAATGAGTTCATCAATTTTCAAATGCAGTGCCTTATTTTCTCTAATTTGCGTACTTTGAATGATAAACACCATCAGTGTGGCATTGATAGTAGCGATCGTATCTATAACCAATAGCCATGTAACATCAATACCAATCATCAGTCCTATAATAAACCATGTTCCTAGAATAGTTAGAGCAATGATAAAGGTAAGGGGATTGCCTGCCATTCGTGAAGACCAGGTAAGGAACTTGGAAATTTCTGCACTGAATTTTTGCCACATTTTCATACCTAAGTTAGACATCACTTTGGATATAAATTTATGCTTTGTTTTCCACAAGCCAAATATCTCGACTCAATTTCCTTTGGAGTAGTCGCTCATCTTCAAGAAGTAATTTGCAAGGGATATAGCAAGGTAAGGAACAACCTTTTTCCCGCAAATCCTATTCACTAACTAAGTTGGGTTTAGAACACCCCTCTTTGTCGTAATTCGAAACGTAATTGCAAAGGTGATTTGAACCAAATTGCGTCAATACCGGCCTTTTGGGCGGCAGTTACGTTTTCTAGCCTGTCATCTACGAAGATTACTTCGGATGCAGGGAGCTTAAGATGGTCCAATAAGAAATGGTATGCTTGTGGATTGGGCTTCTCGACCCCTATTTCCCATGAAAGTAAACAAGGATTAAATGGTTCATATAATCCTAGCTCTCTAACGATAAGTGAAAGGCGTTTATCAATATTGGAAAGAAGGCCCACAGTAAGTTGTTTTTGTTTTAACTCTTCCACCAACACAAACATGGAGGCATCAATGCCTAATGCTTCTTTCATTGCTTGTTTGAACTGTTCTGACCACTGAGGAGAGAGAGCAATGCCTTTTCTTTGGGCATAATCTAACCAATATCCTTCATCTGATGGACCTTTGATGAGAGCGGCTCGTTTTTCCTCTACCGCTTTCTCATACTCTTTTGCTGATAAGTTTAATGTGCTGCGTAGAAATTGAACGACGATCTCGCGCTGCACTTCGCCCGTCATCACCCCGCCAAAATCAAAAATAACGGCTTGGGGAGCTGCGGACAAAGCTGCGGCAATGCAGAGAATTAGAAGGATGAAAATTTTTTCATAAATGCAAACCTACAGAATTCTACTTTTTAAATATTATGGGTAGGATCCGAATAATTGTTTAGCTCTTTCAAAGCTCTTCTTAGCGATGGCGACGACTCTTTCATAGCCCCAGTCATTAGTTAATCTGATCAGCTCATTGCTCAAGGTAATATTTCCAAACACCGTAGCATCATCTGTTCCTAAATCGATAGGATGTTCCCCTATGTCTTGCTGTTCAATCCAGGGGTGTGCTTTGTTAACAGGATGCATTTCAAGAGTAAGAGAACTGGTCAAACAAACTGTGACAGGAATCTTATTTTCTCGTATCCAAGAAGCAGCATCCGGACATAATAAAACTCCATGATCGATAAAGTCAGGAGATAGTTTTTTGATAATCAACATTTGATCGGTTTCATTCGGTAGCTCACCCATATGGACTGCAATCTTAAGATTTCCCTCTTTTGCTATTTCAAGCTGTGGCATAATATTTCTAATATCCCCATCCGTTGAGATGTCTGAAATATCGATGCCCAGTACGCCACGGGAACGGTATTCTAAGGCTAGATCTACAGTCTCTTTAGCTGTTTCTGCTGTAGAAGATCTTTTAAGGCTCAGCATTAACAATACCAAAAAGTCAGGAGAGGACGCTTCTCTAATTCCCTCTAGAACAGTATCTAAATAATCTCGAAGGCTTTTGCCTTCAATAGGCTTGAGACCTGTTCTCATGAGGACTAATTTGTTGTTGTCAGCTTTAAGCCTTTCACAAGTCATTATAGTGGCTTTTTTTAATATTTCATGAGTATTGATAACGCGTGCAATAAGTGGAAAAATGAAAAACGCTTTTTTGTAATCCTTACATTTGGCAACGATGGCCAGACCTTCTTTCAATTCCCTTTTCTGCTCTTTATCTCCATGTTTTTTGATGATTTCTATAGGGATTTCACCGCCCAAATGACAGTGAGCATTGAACTTTGGAAGGTCTTTAATTTCCTGAATTTTTCGAGGACTTAAAGAATTAGTTACGGGCTCAGCAAAAGTAAAGGTGAGAGCGGGAGGAGCAAAATGTGTGACAGCAGTAGCCATGAAAACCTCGATTTCTTTGAATATTTAGAAAATAATATTCACTATTTCCCATTCTGAATCCAAGTAAATAAAGCACGGGATATACTTTGCTTCCTCTCGGATTATAATGGCGCTTGACACAAACTTTTAAAGGTAGTTTTCTAAAGAGTTCTTCAATAATTTTCTTTGGGTCAAGGTGCTGTACTGCAGGTTAGTCTTTTTAGTGGTTTTTCTGAATTTTAACTTTTTGGACGCAAAAGCTTCCGATGCTCGGGACTGCAAGATAGAAAGTACGGATGAGGGGGCTATTTCGGAAGAAAAATTCCCTTACAAAATTACCGGTATCGTGACATTCCTCTCAGACTATCGCAGTAGGGGGATCTCCCAAACATTTCTCCGTCCTGCTGTTCAAGGGGAGATAAAGTTCACTCATGAGAACGGCTTCTATTTTAAGATCTGGGCATCCAATGTGGACGGGACGTCTAACTTCATTACCAATACAAGTACCGAATGGAATCTTTTTGTCGGAATGGAACAATCTTTTTGGAAACCTGAACTTAAATATGATGTAGGTTTTATTGTTTACTATTACCCGGGCGGAAAAGCATTTGTGCGGCAGAATATCCGCTACAATACGGTAGAATATTTCGCTGGATTTAGCTACAAAGGCTTTAATATGAAGCTGTATCAAACGATCACAGATTATTATGGAGTGAATTCGACTAATCCTCCTTTTGACTGGCAAGAATTCAGATTTACCGGAGCAAATGGCAACTCTTTATGGTCACCCTATATAGAAGCAAATTATGAATGGACTCCTTGTCCAAAATGGACTGCTGGAGTACATGTAGGCTATCAAGCCATCACCCACTATACAGAACTCAACTACCTGGACTGGCAAGTTTCTCTCAATTATGAGTTTGATTGGTTTGACGTAGCACTCTACTATATTTCTACAAATGCACGACATGCTTTCTATGATGTTCCGGATGCAGCTTTTAAACCTTCTATCAAAAAGCTAGGCAGCCCCGGAATAGTGGGAGCAATTTATAGAGAATTTTGAGCTATTTCGAGGGTTCGATACCGCCTAGAAAACCAAAGAAAACTCCTTCAGGATCATATTTAGCTCTAATATGTTCGAGTTTCTGCCATTTCTCGGGGCTATAGGACCTTTTTACACGAGCGTTATCCTGCACGATATCTGTTTCGCCGATGTAATGACTGTTTGTAAACTGTTTCAGAATATCTACACATTGGTTATGCCATTGTAGATTGGCTGCGTCATCTTTCGCGTTTTCCCAAATAGACCAGATGCCCCCATACGATTGCGCATCCATAGACAGGGCCACATCATCCTGTGGACGGATTAGATTATGTTTTCCAGTACTCTGGCAAAATACGATCACTGACTTAGAAGAGGGTGCTTCTGCGATTTTATCTCGCAAAGCCATCAGAATATCTACAGGATTGGCTTTAGAGCCCTGATTCTCGCATAAATTGCGATGGTTTTCCGGCCAGGTTGCTCCGGAAGCTTCTGCTAACTCTGCGAAATCCGTCGGCACATGGATGGTTTTGGACAAACACTTTGCCACTTGCTCGCCTTTCTCAAGGATATTTAGCGCCGCAATGCCCTCTTCGTGTGTATTAGAAAATGCCACGGCAGTGATCATACAGAGCATCCCATTGTGCTTTTTACATCTATCCTTAAGCTCATGTGGTGCCTGGATCAAAAATATTGAGAGTTCTACAAATGCCGGCATTGTCCACCCCAATGCAACGACCTCTTCCACCACAGGTTTTAAGTCATCCAAGGAATAATAATAGTTGCTGCACTGTATTGCTTGCGGTAGGGGATAGCACTTAAGATGAAACCGTACTGCCACAGCAAACATGCCTGGCCCACAGCCTCTAGCGGCCCAGAATAGATCTGCATATTCTTCTGAAGATGCCTTGATCAGCTTGCCATCTGCAGTGACAAACTCAATCGCTTCTACACTTCTGCATGCAGGGCCCCATTCGCTTAAGTTCCACGACATGCCGCCATTTAGAAGATAACCTCCCGCTTTAACGGTGGGGCAGTGTCCAATAGGGAATGCAAGGCCGTATTCACCTAATCTGTGGGCAAGCTCACGGTTGCTTATCACCGGTTGGATGACAGCTTTTTCGGCTTCTTTATCTATTGTAGATTCATTGAGTTCTGAAAGGTCTATCGTCATGCCCCCATTGCGCAGGGCTAGACCGCACCAAGTGTGTCCTCCCCCATGAACAACAACTTTCAAACCGCTGTCTCGGGCAAAATTAACGGCTTCGATGACATCCTTTTCGTCTTTGACCGTAACGATGACATCAGGGGTTCTGTCAGGTTTGATGTTATTCCAAACCATGGACTCCCTGACGGATGAGAATTCGGGAGTATTAGAAGTAACCACAGTTCCTTTAATACTCTTGCGTAATGTTTCCCAATCCATAGTTGCTCTCTCGGTTAAAAGCACCTAATTAACATACTATGAATTAACATGTAATGATTGTTTAGAATTAGGAATTATTGAGCTGTGGAGGTAAGGCGTTTTCTAGCGATAATCTCGTAGACATGCGTATGTATCGATTTACCTGTTCCGCTCGTGTCCTCTTCCTCCACTTCTTGGAAAGATTCAACATCAAAATCTTTAAATAGCAGAACTGCTTCTTCACGGCTTAAAAATGACATTTCCTGTGTTTCATCCGCACTGTAACCATGACAATTCACTCCAAATAAATGCCCTGCAAATTTGCCGCCGGGTTGAATTTTAGTGTGGATATTCTTCACAACATCCAATAGTTTTGCTTTTTCACAATAGGGGAGGGCCTTGCATACACAGATTAAATCAAACGATGGCAGCGCTTCCCAATCTAGGTCTCCATCAAACTTTGTCTTCAGAGTGATAAGCCTATTCAAGGAAGTAAGATCGTGGCGTGCTTTTAGTGTATTGATAGCCTTGGCTTCTGCATCGACAGCATAGACTATCCAGCCCTGTTGAAGTAGAAAGGCTGTTTCATTGCCTACTCCGCAGCCTAAATCCAAAGCAATACCAGGCTCTTGGAAGGTACTGGCAGCCTTTTTAACCAATTCCTGCGGGGTCTGGTATAGCTTGTTTTTGTAGTAAGAGTCCCACTTTCCACTTCTTAAGGCAAAAACACCAAATACTAGAAGGCATCCTACGAAAATTAAAAAGATACTATTTCTATTCATCTTATTGAAATTTATTAATTAGAATAGATTCTAATCTAATGTACTAATTTTCTCCTTATCTTTTTCCATTTGTTTGAAGTAGAGATTCAACTGAAGTCGATGAATAAGTTCCAAATCGCTCTCTGATAATGAAGCCTGCGGAGGGCATATCTTGAATATTGTTATACAATCCAGAATATCCTTTAACCGGTATTGGTGAGTGATTTATAAAATGATTCATCTGATTTTTGACGTAATATATGAATAAGTCGAAGAAAATAATCTAGATACTACTTAGAAATCAAACATTCATAAAAATTAAAATTTACTCTAAGGAGTTTCACAAGAATTAGTTTTGAATACTTTCCTGAGAGCTCTTATTTCATTGAGGCCTATGGAAGGGTTTGAGAAGAGAAGAAAGGCGGGGATTTCTTTAGGATGGTACTTTTGCCAATATTCTTTTCTCTTCGCAAATTGAAAAGTCCAAAATATTGTATTGTAAATACCTCGAGCCAGCCAACCTGAAAATGTTCCTAGCCCACTTACCTGACCTAAAGCATCTGCCGGGACCATGCCTTTAGTTAGAAATGAACAGTTTTCTTCTTTTAAAGTTTTTAGAACGGATGTCATTAAAAATTCCGAAGTGTATTTATAAGCATGCGGAGAAGTGATCAGGAATTTGAGCAGCCAACCGTTAGAAGCTTCTATCCTGCTTAGCATGATCATAGAAGTGATATTTTCCCCTTCCTTGACATAGAACCAACGTTTCCCTGCATAATTCTCAAAGAAATTAAAATGCCCGATGTAAATTTGAGGATCTTTCTTTGCATGCTGCCACTTTGTACCGATCTCTTTCAGCGCATTCTCAATAACAGGATCAAAGGGGATATATTCATGCACTGTCAGACCTTGCTGCATAGCTTTTTTCATGCGATAGCGCACTCGATTATTTTCGATACAAGGATCGATGTTAGGATCAAAAATCAATTCTGAACACGCCTCTATCATGATATTGCAATGGTGGCTAGCTGCCCATTTAGCAAATTTTTCCGATACGACGATGTAGATGACATTTAAATTGGAAGCTTGACAGTACTTATGAAATGCTTCTGTCAACTGTGATAATTCTTCCGGAGGGCAGACAGGTTCTCCAAAAACAATGGCGCAATTATTTTCAACACGGTAAGCAATGATACCTATGCAATGGGGTATGCGAAATAGCTGGCAAGGAAAGTCCAGCATCGCCTCGGATGCAGTGGATCCATAGCGGATAAATAATTCTTTCTCTTCCTCATTAATCACGTTCATTGTCTGGCATCAATCCTTTTAGATTACGCTCAGTTTTCTGTCGGCAATTCCTAGTCAGCAGGGGGACGAAAAATCATAAGTTAATGATACTTAATGCAAATATGCGATTGATTGGATTAAAGGCAAGGATCAGCTTTGGATATTTAAGGTTGTTCTAGGTGAAAAATATTTTTTTTTATTTTGACTTAGAGGGGATAGCGAAAAAAAACGGCTATTTATTTTTCTAGAATTCCTTGTGACTGTGAAAGATCCTCAAAAAATTTTACGCAGAAGTACTTTGTTAACTTAGGATTTTTGTGATTAACTCGAGCGAATTCAAGTGTAAATCCGCATTTCTTATAAAATTCAGGGGCTTGAAAAGCGCTTGTGACAAGATTGATGTTATAGTACCCCTTTCCTTTGAAGTGCTCTTCGAGAGCTTGAATTAATTTCCTTCCATGTTCCCTTGACCACGAAAGGTTTAATAAAAATATATCACAGAAGTAATTGGAATTGGCAGGAATCCTCTGTAATGTGAATGAAATCGAGATAGGAAGCCAATCCGTAGTCTTTTCTAAAAAACGTTTATATTGAGAACTATTAAACTGAATAGATTTTATTTAAATGAATGATGGTGTTGTTAGATAGGAACTAATAATAGACTTTAATTGAAGTTAAGTATAATGTCATTAATAAAAATTGAAAGGTTCACAATGTTATTAGAAAAAACATATAATTATTTACAATACATTCCCTATGTAAGTTATGGTTCCGCAGCTGTTAATCTAGCGACTAAGCTCTTTATAAATTGTCATAAGGAACCTTCAGAAGTAGCAAAGAAAAATTGGTTTTATAAAAATGCTAATGAATGCTCGAACTTAAGAGCAGCCTTACTCTGTCTTCCTCCTTTTGGAAACTTAACTGTTCTTCTATATGACATGACTAATGCCCTATTGGTTACTAATGAAATATTTTGTAGTTCAGATATTGGGATTCAAGAGTTTAAAAATAGCTGTCGTACAAACGATAAGGCTGGTTTGGGTAACCTTTCTCATATTAGCTATCTATGGAGCACCTTTATTGCTGCTACTCCGATAACGATGACCATAATTCCACAGGGGTGGAAGGAGGGAAGAGGTGCTGATTTAGGAGCTTTTGATAATTTATTTTTTGCTAAGAATGTTTGGTGGTGTCTAGATAAGCTTAAAATAGTTTCTAGAACTTTTGAACTAAATGTAGTTGTATCGGAAGAAGATGGAATTTCTAAGATAAGGTCGAATAATTCTCCGGAAATCCTAGATCAGGTTAAATTTATGACTTATAACGATTATAATCAGTTACCTAAGTATTAGGATCTTCAAGGCATAACTTCCCCCCTGTTAATAAACTGGGGGAACCATAGACAAAGCATTTTGATTGGTATTTACAGAAAAGTCTAATTTAGACTAATATGTATATATCGTAAAATGGAGTATCTATGAAGCCCGCCTTAAACCTATATGCCCCTATTGCTGAAGCTATCGCAGCCCTTCTTTTTCCCAATGCGGAAGTTGTACTCCATAACCTGAAAACCGGATGCATCGAAGGAATTTTCAATAATTTTTCAAAACGCAAAATAGGGGATGACTCTCTTTTGGATGAAATGGGTGAGTTGGATTCCCAAGATTTCTTCGAACCCTATTTCAAAACGAATTGGGATGGCAGAAGAATTAAGTCTGTCACCGCGGTCCTTAAAAATGAGTCAAAAAAGCCCATAGGTCTCTTGTGCATCAATCTGGATATATCTAAATGGAATGAAATGCATCAATTCATCCTAGAGATGATCAAGCCTGCCACGGAAATGCCGGACTTCCTTTTCAAAAATGATTGGCGTGAGAAAATCAACATTTATGTGTCTACCTATTTGAAACAGCATGCTTTGCGGTTGGAGTCTTTAAGCAAACCGGAGAAGCAGCAGCTTCTCATCGCCCTTTATAAGGAGGGCGCATTCGATACTAAAAACGCTGCCTCCTATATTGCCGAAGTCCTGCAGATATCACGTGCTACTGTCTATAATTACTTGAAGGAGTGCAATCTCACTCCTACTAACGAATAGGTGCATAAATGAAACAACTCATCGAGCAAGCCACCCTCTTTCTACAAGATAAAATAAGGAGGACCCCCACAGAACATTCTCCCGAACTATCAAGGCTCTTAGGTCAGCCTGCCTATTTGAAACTGGAATGTTTGCAGGTTACCGGTTCTTTCAAACCTAGGGGAGCGTACTTCTATCTTTCTACTCTTACCCCCCACGAAAGAAAACAGGGTGTAGCAGCCTGCTCCGCAGGAAACCACGGTCTTGGCGTTGCCTATGCGGCCAAAGCTATGGAGATTCCTTGTACTATATTTGTACCGAAAAGTGTAGACCAAGCCAAGTATGATAAACTGCTTGAACTAGGTGCAAGAGTTATAAAGTCAGAATATATTGGTTATGATGATACTTTGGACTGGGGAATACAGGAGGCTGCTAAGCTTAAGCTGCAAATGGTTACGGCTTTTGATGATGAAAGAATAATGGCGGCCAATGGGGGTACTCTTGCAGTCGAGGTATTAGCTCAAGTTCCCGATGCAACACATTTCGTTCTCCCAGTCGGTGGAGGAGGCATAGCCGCAGGGTTTTCATGGCATATGAAGTCAATAAATCCGGACGCTAAGATCGTCGCAAGCATACTGGAAGAGTCCCCTGCCCTAAAACTTTCCTTAGAGCAAGGCAAAGCCGTCACATACATGCCGTCTATTGAAACACTGGCTGGAGGCCTTGAAGGGGGTATGGGGGTAAATTGCTTTGATATTTTGAAAACACGGGTAGATCACCTAGCCCTTATCAAAGAGTCAGAGCTTAAATCTGCCATTTGCTGGTTTTTAGAGTATCATCAATACCTTATAGAACCTTCATCGGCTGTGGCTTTGGCTGCCTGTCTCTTTGGACACATACAGCCAAAAGGTCCTATAGTCATAGTTCTCACAGGTCGAAATGTAAGTTATTCCTCTCTTCAACATATCGTAGGATCTTAATAATGAAAATCCTTTCTCGTCAGCAAATAGAGCCTCTAATTGCATTCTCGGAAATTGTAGCAGCAATAGAACAGGGTTTTATGGCCTACAGTAAAGGGGAGTGCGTGATACCTCCCGTTGCTTCTTTGCATTTTGAATCACCGCCAGGTGAATGCCATATTAAATATGGTTATTCAAAAAATGGGAAATATTACGTCGTCAAAATTGCCTCCGGTTTTAAGGGTAACTTCAAGCTAGGCTTGCCGACAGGTAATGGCCTTATGCTATTGTTTGATAAGCACACAGGCAAATCCCTAGCGATCCTGTTGGATGAGGGATATTTGACAGAGTTGCGTACTGCTGCTGCCGGATGTGTTGCTGCAAAATATCTCGCCCCAAAAAATATTTCTTGCGTAGGAATCGTGGGAACCGGTGCGCAAGCGTTTTACCAATTACAGCTGCTATCTCATGCAACACAATGCCGGAAGGTGATGGTCTGGGGGCGTAATGACGCTAAGGTAAATAAGTTTATTCAACACCCTGCACTGTCCGACTGGAATATATCTCCGGCCGCGAGTTTAGATACGCTTACACTGAACTGCAACCTTATCGTAACGACGACATCTTCTACAGAGCCCTTACTTTTTGCCGATCAGATCCGTCCTGGTACGCATATTACTGCGGTAGGGGCAGATGATAGCGGCAAACAAGAGCTGGATCCGTCCCTGTTCTCTATTACAGACCGCATTATTGTAGATAGCCGAAGCCAATGTGAAAAAATTGGAGACACTTCTTATGCATTCAAAAAAGGGATTCTAAACCACGATAGGATGATTGAATTAGGACAGGTAATATCCCAGCCTTCTCTAGGAAGAACATCAGAAGAACAAATCACTATTGCAGACTTAACAGGCGTAGCAATACAAGACCTACAAATTGCAACCTTCATTTATGAAAAGTTCCAAAATAACAATCACTTGTCAAAATAAAGATAGCGTTCAAGGTCATGCTTAACAATAGGCCACTCATGTTTAAGAATACGGTACCAAGCCGTATCGCGGCTGCTGTTTTTGACGATCATGTGGCTTTCCTGAACCCCCTCAAACTGGAAGCCAAGGCGTAACGCCGCCTTGCGTGATCGTTGGTTATGTGAGTGGCATTTCCATTCTATGCGGCGATATCCCAGCTCAAAGCAGTGCTTAAGCATTAAATACGTCGCTTCAGCATTTGCAAATGTTCCTTGGGCCGCAGGACAATACCAAATACCGCCTAACTCTATTTTTAAATGCGATGGGACATTATTCATTAAGTTAGTCACCCCGATTTGCTGTCCGGTGGCATTATCAAAAACACACAGACATAGTCCGTTGGAAGCATCGATTTGTTTTTGTAAACTTATCGCTAGATCCTGGACATTATCGTAGGGCCCATCAAACATGTAACGCCAGATAAGCTCATCACAATCATATGCAGGAACAGAATGTTCACCCAATTGAAAGGGCTTCCCATTAGACACTTCGAAAAGTCTTTGGGTATCTCTTGCAATAACCAAAGGCTCAAGTCTTACATGCTGGCCTATAAGACGAGTAGATTGTGGTTTCTCAGGTAAGGATTTTCTTTTTTCCAACAACGCTTGGTCCATAGAGTTCCATTAATTCATGTTTAATTATAAATATGGAATACACGAATTTAACTGCATTGTAAACTTTTACCCCATGAAAGCAAAGGAATTGTATGTCAGATCCTAGCGCGCAATCTTCCCTCACCACAATGCTCGCTCTATTACCTGGACATTATAGCGCCTTTTCTGACTGGCAAGCTAAGCTACGTTCTCGCATTTCAGCCGCCCCTGGATTTGTCAGCTTGGAAATCTTTGCGCCATCATCTCAGAATCAAACCGAATGGGTACTCAAACAGCGTTTCAACACTCAATCAAATTTAATGCAATGGCGCCATTCACCTGTATTTAGTTCACTGATGCAAGAGCTGAAATCCTCAAAGCTGATTGAAAATTTTAAAGAGACGACAGAGGATAAAGGAGCTAATATTCCTAGCAGTGTAACAGAAGTGTATGTAACTCTAGTACATAAAGATAAGGTGGCCTCATATCAGGAGTGGCTGGGGAAGGTACACCAAATTGAATCCAAATTCCCGGGATTTCAAAAGGTCTATGTTCAAGCTCCAGAAAATCAAGAAAGCGGTAGTTGGATCACACTATTACAATTTGATAACTCCGAAAATCTTGAACGCTGGCTGAACTCTAAAGAACGTAGTGCCCTTATCGAAGAATCGAAAAAATTTATCACATCCCACGAAAGCCGTCGCCTCTATTATTCTTTTGATGGCTGGTTCACTGACGGCTTAGCAAAAATCCCTCCGAAGTGGAAGCAAGGTATGCTTGTCTTGCTTGTGTTATTCCCCACCGTAATGATGCAATATAAATATTTAGCTCCTCATTTAACGGCATTAAATCCTGCGTTGAGCACTTTCCTTGGAAATGTAGCCGTGGTGACTTTATTGACTTGGCCTCTCATGCCTTTTGCCATCTTTAGTTTGAAATGGTGGCTGATTCCAAAGAGAAGCTTACTGCATGATCTACTCGGGGCGGGCTTTGTTTTATTATTGTACGCACTAGAAATCTTCTTACTGTGGACTTTTCGATCCTAATATAAAGCGGTTGAACATAAAGATATTATTTGAAATATACAGTTCATACACACTTAATATTTTTTGATTGTTTATTTTTAGGAATATTGAATGCCCTACCAAGATTTCAGAGAATTTATCGCCGCACTCCGAGAAAAAGGTGAACTTCTCACCGTCGACCGTCCGGTAGCCCTCGAGCTTGAAATAGGCAAAGCTCTGCGAAAAAGCGCTGCCATCTCCGGACCCGCCATACAATTTAACAATAATGGAACATCCTTTCCATTGATCGGAGGAGTTTATAATTCACGCTCTAAGGCATTGCTTGCCTTTCAGTCTACAGAAGAGACCCTTTTTGATAATATTCTTGCCGGACTAGAAAAACCTATCCCTCCCGTTACCATCTCCAATGCTCCCGTTCAAGAAAATACAATAACGGCAGAAAACGTAGATCTATCAAAACTTCCCATCCCGAAATATAGCCCATTAGACGGGGGGGCATATATTACTCCCGGCATTATCGTGAGTAATGATCCTGAAAGTGGAATCCCGGATGTAGGTAACTACCGTTTTCAGGTCATCGACAATAAAACACTCTCGTTTTTAGCTCAGCCTAATCACCGATTAGGAAAACATATCGCTAGAGCAAGAACGAAGGGGCTTAAAACCTACAGCGCTGCTCTCGTGATAGGCGTAGATCCTATCCTAGCCTATACATGCCAATTCCAACTCACCGATAAGACCAACGACTTTGAAGTTGCCGGAGGTCTACGAAGAGCCCCTGTTGAACTAGTAAAATGTAAAACAATCGATGTGTTGGTTCCTGCATATGCTGAATTTGTCCTGGAGCTGGAAATAGACCTCACCCAAAATGTTTATGAAGGCCCTTTAGGGGAATACACCGGCTATTATACCCCCGGATCAGACAAGCCTGTCACGCGTATCAAAGCCATCACACATAGGAACAAGCCCTATTTTCAAGCTTTGCTTACAGGCGTCCCTCCTACGGAAAACCACATTCTAAAGCAAATACCCTTCGAAGCTTCTTTCTTTAACAATATGTATAAAAATTTTCCTACACTTAAGCGTGTAGCAATTCCTCCTTCCGGAGGGGTTTCTTTCTACATAGTCATGGCTATAGAACCTCGCTTTGCAGGGGAGGCCCGTCAAGCTATTCTAGCAGCAATGGCGAGTAATCTTCGTCCTAAGATCGTCGTGACTGTAAACCCTGATATCGATATCCATAATCCTACTGAAGTAGAATGGGCGATGTCTTTTAGGATGCAGCCTGAAAAGGATGTAATGATCTTAAACGATCTGCCCGCCGGTCCTTTAGACCCCTCGATATCTGACGATATCTCTTTGGAAGGACGTATGGGATCCTCTATCGGAATCGATGCAACGTATCCTTTCGGCTCCATTATTAATGCAGACGCCCCTGCTGATAAGTCAAAATGCGGCAGCGGATTATATTTCAAGGTTGCGGAAGTTCCCGGCTGGCAAGACTATGATTTTCCGGAACTGACGAAAAAAAACTAACAACAAGGAAAGAACAATGGCGGATATTGACCACGAAATTAGCATTAAAGCTTCCGTTGAAACTATATACAAAGCCTTAACAACCCTGGACGGTCTGCGTGCCTGGCATACAGTGGAAGTGGAAGGGGACGCCAAAGTCAACGGCCATCTGATTTTCAAGGCTGAAGGCAAGCCCACCTTTGACTGGAAAATCCTTAGTTTGGATCCGCACAATATCACTTGGGAATGTGTGAGCGGTCCTGGAGACTCTGCCGGAACTAAAGTTATCTATAAGATTTCAAAATATGACGACGAACGCTCCCTTGTAGAAATGCGCCATGCCGGCTGGCCGGGACAGCACGGAAACTTCCGCAAGTGCAATACATTATGGGGGATCCTGCTCCACCACCTTAAAACCTACGCTGAAACCAAGAGCGCTCTTCCCGCAATAAAATAACGCATTAATATTTTAGGTAAAAAGATGCCTCAGCAAAGTTTATCCGATCATGTCCTTGATCTCGAAAAAGCCGGCTTTCTCATCCGCATAAAAGATGAAAAAAGGGTGGATGAACTCCCTAAAATTATGGAAGACAACCCTCTGAAAGCTATCCTGGTAGAGAAAATAAAAGATTGTGAATTCCAGTTCCTTACCAATGCCTACTCCAACCAAGATATGTATGCCTGGGCCCTAGGGTGCAAGAAAAATGAGACCGGGGCAAAAATGGCCCAGATGAGCACGCAGCGCATCTCTCCAAAAGTAGTACCAACAGCTCCATGCAAGGAAGTAATCTTAAAAGGGGCTGATGTAGACCTCACTAAACTTCCCCTATTTCTGCACCACGACCGTGATGGACACGCCTACACTAACGATAATATGGTCATCAGCAAAGATCCCGATACCGGTATTACCGACTGGGGAATATACCGCAGTATGTTCCGTACCAAAAATGAAAAGAGCATTGATGTAACCTGCACCTCTCATCGGCAACATATAAATGCTCTCAAAGCACAGAAAAATGGAAAAAATCTCCCTATGGCAATGGTTATTGGAGGGCCGTTGATCGACAAAATTGCTGCTCTAACATCGGCACCAGTTACTGACGATGATTGGGATGTGCTAGGAGGTGTATATGGACACGCAGCTAATTTAGTGAAATGTGAAACTTTGGATCTGTATGTTCCAGCTAATGCTGAAATAGTCTTAGAAGGGGAACTATTAGTTACAGAAGGTTGGACGCATGATGAAGGACCCTACGGTGAGTTCACAGGAATGTATGGCGGTGGCTTAAAACACAATCCTATTTTTAAAGTGAACTGCATAACTTACCGCAAGAGCGCCATCTATCAGCACGGGACAATAGGCGGCAAGTACCCTTGGTATACGGATAACATGCTGCAGCTACCTTCTGTTGAAGCAGATATTTTCTTTGCATTGCAAAAGGCGGGGATCGATGTGAAAGAAGTACGCGCACCCGCGGGCGGACTTTCAAATATTGCCTATGCAAAAATTAAAACCATGGGCGGCGGTGATGCAATGCAAACTCTGACTGTCATGTTAAGCTGCTCAAGGTTAGCTTTACCCAAGATCGCAATGGTTTTTGACGAAGATGTCGACATATGGAACGATAATGCAGTTTTATGGGCCATGGCTTTCCGATACATGCCTCACAGGGGTACTCTGGTAATTCCGGGAGGTAATACGATGACGGTAGATCCAAGTGTAGGAAGTGACGTGCCGCCCATTAGCGCCTCTAAACTTGGGCTAGACTGTACGATTCCTCTTGTAGGTGGATTTGATCCTCATAGTTTTGATCCAAGTTCACTCTGCATGTTGGGTGATCCTCCTAAAAATATTCAGTCGATGACAGAAGAAGAGTTAACACAGGATATGGAAAAATTCATTAAGGAAGCTCCCCGCTCCTGGAAAGAAATCTTACAGAAATATCACGGCCAAGCTTACCCCCTAATCTATAGAGCTTTCAGTAACCTGCGTCATCAATTAGGCCGGGCCGGTGATTCGCCTTGGTTCCGTTATACTTTTTCAGATCATGACTTTGCCTTTGAAAATAAAGACAAATGAAGCACGAACTATCCAATAAATTTAGGAGAAAAAAATGTCAGAACCCCGAAGAATGATTGTTGGGATGAGCGGCTCAACCGGTCTAGTCTATGGTATAGAGCTACTAAAAGTGCTGCGCCAACTTGGCATCGAAACACATTTGATTATCACAAAAGCTGCAGAAATAGTGCGCGCACAAGAATCAGACCTTACCTCTCAAGAGCTAAGAAAACTGGCCGACCATTACCATCACATCGATAATTTGGCAGCTCCTATCTCCAGCGGATCCTACAAAACAATGGGTATGATTATAGCTCCTTGCTCTATGCGTTCGTTAGGTGAAATAGCAAACAGCATAACCAGTAATCTTCTGACACGTGCTGCTGAAGTGGTTCTCAAGGAAAGGCGCCGTCTAGTACTTCTTACAAGAGAGTTCCCTCTCACAGCTGCCCACCTGAAAAATATGGTTGCAGTGACAGAAATGGGGGGCGTGATTGCACCTCCGACTCCCGCCTTCTACTTTCATCCCCGTACTATTGAAGATATCGTATCCCAAACTGTAGGCCGTACCTTAGATCTCTTTGATCTTGATGCTAAAAACTTCCCCCGCTGGGATGGAAATATCACCTCACCTCGAAATAATGGTTCCAAAGTGAATGGGGCACATATAAAAGAAGAGAATGACTTTATAATTCCTCAGCCTTTGAGCTCAGAGGTAGTTATGGCTACTATTAGCTAAGGAAAATATGAGTGAGATTAGATCTAGCTAAGCTTTAATTTGTTTTTATTATTTTTAAGGCTGTTGTGAATGTAAGTTTTTGGATTTAAAAGAGTAATAGGTTTGATATGTCAAAAAAATATTTGACATACTTGAATCTGTTATTTAAATTGAATTTATACAGTTTAGGAATCTTTTATTTTAAAGGATAAATATGATTTACCGTTTACTCATTTTCGTTTTAGTGTTCGGCAGCAGCTTACCAGCAACCCTATCCGCCGGTTGTGAAAGGGGAGACCGTATTAATGCAGCAGCAGGAGGCTCAACAGGAGCCCCAGGACCTATAGGTCCTACCGGCGCTACAGGCGATACAGGCGCTACAGGCGCTACAGGCGCTCCCGGCGTTGCAGGTGCTCCTGGCGATACAGGCGCTACAGGCGCTCCCGGCGTTGCAGGTGCTCCTGGCGATACAGGTCCTCCAGGTCCTCCAGGAACCCCAGGGGTAGGTGTATTAGACTTTACAGACTTCTTTGCTCTGATGCCGGGTGATAACGCAGCGACTGTAGCCCCAGGTACTGCCGTATCCTTCCCACAGACTGGCTCCACCAGTGGCGTCATCGTTCCTTTGACAGCTAGTACCTTTCTCTTACCTGCTGTCGGTACCTATATAGTTCAGTTTCAAGTCAGCGTAGATGAAGCTGGACAGCTTATGTTACGTCTTAACGCAGCGCCAGTAGCTGACTCCGTCGCAGGCCGAGCCACCGGAACTAGCCAAATTGTGGGCATATCTTTATTGACGACGACAGTGCCCAATAGCATCCTCGAGGTAATCAACCCTGCGGGTAATGCAACTGCCTTAACAATTACCCCCTTAGCCGGTGGTACAGAACCTGTTTCAGCGCACCTATTTATAGTAAGGATCCAATAATCAGGGCTGCACCTAATAGGCCGTCAATAAGACAAACAATTTAAGGTAGGAAATTTTAACATGGCGACTGCATTTAAAAGAAAATATATGGCTATCCTAGGACTCCTGGTAGCCTTTTCAACACAACTTAGCGGGTTGGATTACAACCAAAACAATTGCGTAGCTGACTGCTGTGAAACCCAGGATTGCATCATAAGCTTTGAAGCTGACTTACTCCTGTGGAGGCCTCAGCTTTGCGGACTTGAAAGCGCTTTCGGAAATACATCGATTGACACCTTTCTAGATGCAAATGGTATCACGACGACGACTATAAGAGAGTCCCATAGAAAACCCCATTCAAAATGGAACGCCGGATTCCGCATAGCGGCAGATGTTGCAATGAATGATTTTGATCTGGAAGCCAAATGGACGCATTTCAAAGGACACGCTAATTATAGCGCTGATGAGCAGAGTGGACGTTGGAAAATAAGATATGATGTGATCGATTTGACTTTAGGACATCAGTTTTGCATGTCTTCTTGTTTCAACGTAAGGCCTTATATTGGCTTGCGCGCTGCTAGAATCCATCAAAGCTTAAAATCGCATCTAGAAACTACTTTAACATCTTCCATAACGGGCAATAGTATCGCCTTTACTGATATGGATGACAAAGAAGATTTCTGGGGAGTTGGCCCTCAAATAGGTTTAGGAGCTAATTGGAACATAGGCTGCGACTTAAGTCTATATGGTGACTTAGCTGTCGTTTCCTATTATGGCGACGTAAAAGGAAGAAACCGTAATACAGATACGGTTCTTACATCAGTCGACATTTGCAATGGAAGAAACGACCATTGCTTTAACAATATCGGTACTGATGCAGAAATAGGTATCCGTTGGGATAAGTCATCAAGCTGTTCCTGCGGCTGCATCAATTATATGGTTAAATTGGGTTTAGAACAGCACCGTATATATGATTTCAGTTATCTAGGCTCTGATGGTAATTTAACTTTGGACGGCGCTGTCATAGGTGCGGGTATAAGCTTTAATTACTAACTCGATGACTAAGTCTGCCCTAGCCCTCGATACGTCGAGGGCTTCTTCAAAAAACATCTAAGAACGCAGAGAAGCTTCTCTGCGTTCTTTCGGTAATAAATCTAATGAAATAATCAAGTCTGCCTGCTAATCTAAATTTTTTTCTTTAATCATTTCGGGAAAAAACACTCAATTATTAGGTTAGAACATGATGATAAAGGTATTGTTAGCGCTTGTTTTTAGTATTTCAAGTTTTACGCTTTGCAATGGAAATCCTATCCAATTGGAAGTATTCAGAGGGCAAGAGATAAAGAAGTATGTCTCAGAATTTGCGAGCTTGTGCCATACAATTTATGCTGAATATCCATACCTTTATGACGGAGAACATGCGGGTTATGAAACGTATATTAATTCCTATGGCGATTTGCCCAATAGCATCCTATGTCTTGCGTTCGACGGGGATCAAGTGGTAGGCGCATGTTCAGGCATGCCGTTAAGTGAATCCAGAGAGGATTATCAAGGCCCTTTCTTAAAAGAGAATATAGATATCCATCATTTTTTCTATATCAGTGAGCTCATCTTATTACCAGACTATCGCAGAAAGGGGATTGGGGAAAATTTATATGCGAATATTGAAGATATTGTCAGAAAAGAAAAGCTTTATTCAGCCATCACCTGCTGTAATATTCAAGTGGCTAAAGATGATCCTAATATGCCCAAAGATTATAGATACATTGACTATCCCTTATGGATAAAGCTCGGCTTTAATAAGTACCCTCACCTAAGCTACGATTCCTATTGGGTGAATGTCGGCGAAAAAGATGACTCGCCGCACCATCTTGTATTCTGGATAAAAAACTTGAAAGATTGAAATGTTTCATGATAGGGGATGCAAAAAGATGAAGAAACTCATGGTTTGTTATCCCCTAAGGGTATATCGCTCATAACGCTTGGTTTCCAAATAGTCCTTAGGGAGTTCATAATCGCCAAAAGATCTATGACCTCTTGACTAATAGCCCCTGCTACAGGAGGGAGGAATCCAAATGCTGCAACGACCATTCCAAAAAACGAAAGGATCATTCCGCCTAGCGCGCTTTGTAATGCAATATTTCTCATCCTTTTGCTGATATGTAAGAATTCGTCTACCTTCTCCAAGCTGCTATCCATGATCACAGCCCCTGCAGCTTCCCCTGTAATATCACTATTGCGCCCAAATGCGATACCCACTGTTGCGCTAAGTAATGCAGGAGCATCATTGATACCGTCGCCCAGGTAAGCTGTTTTGGCCTGTTGGGTTTCTTTCACCACAATATCTACTTTCTCTTCAGGACTTTTACCTCCATAGACTTCCATGATTCCCACAGAATTTGCCAGATAGCGGACCTCTTCCTCGCGATCTCCAGAGACGATCATGGTTTTTTTTATCCCATGTTTGGGAAGCAGATGGTTTATGAAGTTAGCACTATCACTGCGAGGGGCATCTCTAAAGCGGTAATGTGCAGCCAAAGCTTTGTCTATAATAACAATGCACTCTAGACCTGCCCCTACCGGCAACAGAGGCAGTTCTTTTTCCAAGCCAAAATTCACAAGTCGTTTTCTGCTGGTGATGATGACTTCTTGTCCATCTACAACTCCACGCAGACCTGCCCCCTGGGGTTCACTTATTTGTTGAGCATCCAATAGTTTAATTTTCTCATCTTCTGCTTTCTCTAGAATCGCACTTGCCAATGGGTGCTTAGAATACCTCTCAACGCTAGCAACAAGCTTTAAGACCTCTTCAGGTGTTTTACTATTGTAGATTTTCTGTTCTGTGAGAGTGGGTTTTCCATATGTTAAGGTCCCTGTTTTGTCAAAAATCATGGTGCGGCATTGATCGATCTGCTCTAGAACTATGGGGTTTTTAATTAGAATCCCCCTACGGGCACATAAGGAAATAGATCCTATGATTGCTACAGGTATTGCGATCAGTAATGGACAAGGGGTTGCAATCACCAGTACGGCTAAAAATCGTACAGGATCGCTGCTAGCTACCCACGCTAAAAGAGCTATAATAATCGCCAAAGGGGTATACCAAGCTCCTAGTTGGTCGGCAAGCCTTCTCATGTGCGGTTTTTTCTGCTCAGTCTCAGACATCACCTGCATGATTTTGGCGTAACGTGAATCTTCAGATAATTTTGTCGATTTGATTGTTAGTGAGGCTTCTCCATTAATTGCGCCTGAAAGGACTTCTGAACCGGGAGCTTTAGAAATCATAAAGGGTTCGCCGGTCAGATAGGACTCGTCCATCACACCGTTCCCTTCCACGACATCGCCGTCTACCGGACAGATCTCATGTGGAAATATTAATAACGTATCTCCAATGATAATTTTACCTACCGGGATATCTTCGATAGTATCACCTGTCTTGCGGTGGGCTGTTGTCGGAGCGCGCTTAGCCAGGGCCTCAAGGGTTTTTGAAGCTGTTCTGATAGCATAGCTTTCTAAAGTTTTTCCTCCTGAAAGCATCAACACAACTAAGGAGCCTGCCAGATATTCTCCCAGCAAAATGGCCGTAACAATGGACATTCCGGCAAGCAAGTCTGACCCGAATTGTAAGGTCACTAATTTCCCTAAAAGATCCAAAACAAGGATGCTTCCTCCGAGTCCTAACGTAAGGTAAAGGGGGTAATATGCATATTCTTGCAAATCGGGAATAAAAAAGCGCAGGATCAAGTATGCTGCAATACAGACGACAGCTAAGATGGCGATATATCCGTCCAAGCTTTCAAAGCCAAACGTGTTGTCTTTTTTCTGAGAAAGAGATTCCATCAGGATTTCCCTAATGTTTATGGGATAGGGGAACGATTCTTAGGCGGGAAATAAATTTTCCCGCCTAACCTACTTAGAATTACCAAGGGAGTTTCTCACCCAAATGAAAGAAGCCTCCACTAGGGCCGTTGTCCGGAAGGAGTGCAAGCTCGGTACTAGTCTTACCCCCTTCTTCTACTTCCATAGGAGCGGAAGGCCCTCCCATATCGGTCTTTACCCAGCCGGGATGTGCAGAATTTACCTTAATAGAAGTGTCTTTTAATTCATGCGCCAAGTGGATAGTAAAAGCATTAAGTGCGGTCTTAGAGGCGTTGTACGCAAATGCCTTTAAGTCATAAATGGGTGAACTAGGATTAGCATGCAAGGTGGATGATCCTAAGATACTTGAAAGATTCACTATTCTTCCTGAAGGGGATTTTTTAATAAGTGGCAGTAGCGTTTGCGTTAAGGCGATAAGGTTGAAAAAATTTGCATCAAAAGTTTTTCTGAGGATATCCTGGGATGTTACACTAGTGCGGTTCTTACCATCAGTAGCGTTATCCAGCATAACCCCTGCATTATTGATTAGGATATCAAGCCTTCCATAATTCTTTTCTAAGTAATCATAGATTTTTTTATGGTCAGTTAGATTGTTAACATCAAACTGAAAAGCAATGGCATGAAGACCTTTCGATTTTAGTTTTTCCGCCGCTTGTTCTCCAAGGGCTTTATCTCTAGAGCCTAAGACGACTGTAACGCCTTTCTCACCAAGCTCACGTGCAGTTTCATACCCTAATCCTCTATTCGCGCCGGTAATAAAGGCTATTTTACCTTTTTCTGAAGCCATGACTATCCCTTGGTATTGAATTAAAATATTTATTTATATATCTCTTCTATTAAAGCTGCTACAATTATTCCTGTCCGAGATTAAGGGACAGGAAGCTTCTCGCATGCAAATTTCATTTAATATTTATGCGCGATTGAAGTTATGCTATGGATCAACTATTTTGGACTTTTCTTAACCTTTTCCTAAGTGTCAGTATGAGAATAAATTGGATTTTAGCAGCTTGTATCTCCTTTTCAGTGCTAATGGGTAGCTGCCTTGCTGAATCCACCACAGACGCATTAAAAAATCAGGCAGATAGTCTAAGGGAAGAAGGCAAATCCCTAGAAGCGCTTAATCTATATAATCAGGCTCTTGTAAGCTATCAGCATGCAAATAACTACGAGGGGGTATTAAACACATTAGCCGGCCGCCTCATTTCATGGCAGCACCTCTACAATCATGATCAGGAGTATGTTTATGCAATTCTTGCACGGAAAGAAGCCGAAGCGATGCTTGCTGTAGCGCAGGAGTATAAAATCCATAATAAAGATTATTTAATTCACTTTCTTTATGGGAAATCCTGCATCTTTTTGAAAGACTACCCCTGCGCAGAAAAAGAATATAGAATGGCTGTGGAGTTATATACTCAAGACAATGCAGAAAAGGGCGATTTATTGGCACATTTAGGAGAAGCGCTCTACCTGAATGGACAAAAGCAACAAGGCGAGAAAATGATATTGGATGCAATTCAGCAAATTCTTAGCCACCAAGAGGGGAATGACTCATTTAAGATCAATGTTTGGACCTCAGGGGCTTATTTGAGATTAGCTAAAGTCCTTTTTCTCGATGGCAAGCTTGAACAAGCCGTAAGTTATTTCAAAAAAGGGGAAGAAATAGTCTTAAAAGATCCTCGCCTCGTTATACGTAATCAACAGCTGGATATAATTAAAAAGAAATTTATTCAGTAAAAGATCCTGTGACTAAGGATTACGTAACCTCAAAAATGAGAATATTAACTAGACAGTACCGACTAAATTCTTACATTTACTAACTGCGAAGCAGTATTTTGCCACGAAGTGGCGACATCAGTGATTCATTCTAGCCTAATCTTAATCTGCCGCCACTTTGTGGCTTGATTCTAGGGGTACCATTTCCATGCGTTCTTCGCTTCGCTCATTCACACATGGCTAACATCATGTAGCCACTTTGTGGCAAAATACTGCTTCGCAGTTACGTATGAGCAATGGTGAGTAATCCTTGAAGAAAGGAAAACCTCCTTCTTCGCTGTTCTGCATAACTTTCTAATGACAATCTTCTTACATTTACTAACTGCGAAGCAGTATTTTGCCACGAAGTGGCGACATCAGTGATTCATTCTAGCCTAATCTTAAATCTGCCGCCACTTTGTGGCTTG